>JANMMA010000049.1:0-5708 GCA_031372815.1 Sphingobacteriales bacterium | reverse complement strand
TCTTGCTTTATTCACAATGCCAATTATTTTTTTCTTAAGAATTCAACCTGGGATAGTCCGTTTGCAGTTTATATATTGCCGACAGACGATCATCCCTGGCAGTTTGCAATTACCTACAATACCAATAATAACCACTATTATATTTTCGATTGCACGGATATGGATTGTGCTGCAGAAATATATGAGGAGGACGGAAAATTTGTCTGCTTTCAGTTTCTCAACCTGAAGCACCCGATTGAAGAATGTTATTCTATTGATGATACGGTAAAAAAGCTGCAAAGACAGATCACTTCGTATAAAGAAAGATAATTTACTTATTCTATGATTTATGATAAAGCACTAACAAATTTCTTAAGTGACAAATTATATAATCAATCTGTCACAATCCATTTTTGTGTCCAGGAATATACTCCTTCAATAAGAACTACCTGCAGATAATAGATGCCTGCCTTCAAAGGTTTGAATTCAAAGTCTGCTGTTTCACCAACGCCAAAAAATGCACTTTCATTCACAAAAACTTGCTGTATAATGGGAAAATCGGTTCCGTCTTTTGCTATAAATTTGATAGGAACCGAAAGGCTGTCTTTCTGCATTCTTATTTTTATGTCTCCGGCTGGCTGAATATTTATAAGCCTCAACCGGTGTGTTTCACCAACACGTGCCTCTTGCTGGGGTTGTTCATAACGTCCATTCAGCACAATATCTTCTAAAGCCTTAATTTCTGAAGTTCTCCAGCCCACTATAAATAAATGATCTGTTTTCGCGTCATAGGTTTGGTTTTCTCCCATAACGATAATTGGACCATAAAGCCCGCTGGCGATCTGATTTGCATCGTCAAAATGGCTGTGATAAATATAAGTACCTGGTCTCATGAGGGTCAACTTATAGGTAAAATTTTCACCTGGCTGAATGGAGGGAGACATTTTACCATCTGATGCACTATAATCAGGAACGCCATCAGCCCAACTATCCAAATCGAGGCCGTGCCAGTGAACACTCGTGGCAATCTTCATACCATTCGTCACGGTGACATAAGTGGGTTGGTATTGTTTCAACAACAGTAACGGACCGGGTGTAGTTAAAGCATTGGTGTCGGAATTCACTTCGGGAGAAAACGAAAAGCCATTGCGGGCTGATTTTCCCGGAACAATATTATTGGCATACAATGCAAAATCGTTTGCAGGTCCCCTGGATATCAAATCGCTGGGGCCGGACTTAACATTTATGCCTATCACCAGTCCCGCCATATGCGGACTTTCACCTGGCTTATCCAGTTCGGCTGCCCCGGGTAGCCGAATCCCGGTTGTAACATGAAAGGAAAGATGACAATGAAACAGCCATGTTCCCGGGCGGGTGGGGATCCATTCCATGGTCATGGTTGATAGAGGATTCATGTTTTGCGTAACTATCCTTGGTTCATATCCGGGTTTAAAAACACTGTCAGAAAGCATGGAACCCAGGGACAACTCAGTAAAGTTGAATCCGTGCAGGTGCATTGGATGGCTCCGAAATGAACTATTGATAACCCTCCAGCGAACTTTTTCACCTACTGCTGGTGTGAACCTTTCTGTATTAGGCCATGATTTTCCATTTATCGTCAAAGATTCCAGGTACCCGTTCTTAAAAAGCGAGGTGTCAATGGGGAAGCCAAAAATATTCACTACCAATACCCTGTCCGGTGCTGATCCCCCTTTGGGGTCTATAATAAAGGCACCGCCAAGTTGCTGCTCTTCATGATCAAGTTGACAATCCCCCAACTTTACCCCGTAAAGGTATGTGCCAGCCATACCTGCTTCAAAATTGAGTTCTTTTGTTTGACCAGGTTTAAGCAAAATACTGTCACATATTACTGAGGGACGTTTTTGTAAACCAAAAAACGTTGCTGAAGAATCCTGCATCGTATTGGTAACTATAGCATGTATCCTTGTCCCCGCTTCCACACGGATGAGGGGTGCAGGAATGGAGGGGGCTTCTCCTTTTTGCCTGATGGCGACCATTCTAAGACCAGGCTTGTTGTTGGATTCAGGATAGAAATCACCCCATACGACTTCTAACTGCAGTTCCAGCACTTTCTTTTTAAGCTTGCCGGCAGGAATAGTATTGTCGTTTGCAACGATCAGTGGATAGATAGATTTTTCATCGGGGTATATCAACCGTGTATTCCTGATTCTGGGAAGTTGATCCAGTGATATCGCTTTCCCTGGAGCACAAAAAATATACTGCCTTTTGTTTTTTGAATTTTTCTCTATTTGTTTGTCCGCGTTTCTAGGACTGGTGAGGAAGAGAAATAAAATTAATGGCATTAAAACAGCTCTGAACATGTTGTTTCTGTTTTATTCAAGGTTACGTCAACGAGGGGCCAGATGAATGTATCGAGTTTGCGGGTAATTAACTAATTTAAAATTGGGTAAAGAATTAAAAGTATCTTACAGTCTAGGATACCCTAAGTTGAGGCTTACAGGTACCACTACTCATAGATGTGGAAAGCGCATTTTTTTCTCGGATCAAAAGACATAGATCAGCACTAGTCCAGTTGTTGACTAAAATGATGCGAACCATTTATTGCTTAATATGCCCGATTACGAAATTCTCTAATGAGTTCACCGCCAGGTTTTTGTTGTTATGTTTCAGTAAAGAAATGTGGGTGTTATCAAGTTCAGGAATACTTTTTTGACGTTTGATAATGTTCAATTCGGGAGGAATCATATTTCTGGGTAGGACGGTAATACCCATTCCTGCTTTCACCGCAGCGATAGTCCCGGCATAGCTATGACTGGAAAAAACAATACGCCACTTCCTTTTTGATTTCTCCAGCGCTTTGACAGCGCGGGATCTGTATACGCAAGGCTGGGGCGACAATACAAGAGGAATGACCTCTGCACGACTTTGTGAGAAAAATTCCGGCATTCCTACCCACTCCAACGTTTCAGACCAAACATCAATGCCATTAGGGAAATCACTTGGTTTACTCATCTTCACAAGCACCAGGTCAAATTCCTTCTTTTTGAATCGTTCATAAAGGTTGAGAGTGAGATCGCATTCAATATGAAGCAGTATCCGGGGATGTAGTTTGGAGTATTCCGCCAAAACATCTGATAGGAAAACACTTGCAAAATCTTCTGGTAAGCCGAATCGAACTTCCCCTTCCAACTCCGGCTCTTTAAAACGATCAAGGGCTTCACGCTGAAGCTTTATGATTTGTCGTGCATAGCTTAGGAATATTTCTCCGTCGGTAGTCAGCGTAAAATTTTTACCCCTCACCAGCAAGGATCTTCCGAGCTGCGATTCCAATTTATTAATTTGCTGGCTTATGGCCGACTGCGTTCGGCCCACCTTCTCTGCAGCTTTGGTAAAACTGCCTGTTTCAGCAACTGCTAAGTAGCATTCAAGCGTGATAGAGTCAAAATTCACTATTAGATTTGCTAATGACATACAGTAGAATTATTCGTATTATTTATATTAAAATTCCTAATAATTTCGCACAGGAACAAAAATATTTCTAATGTGGAATATATTAGTGGAAGAAATATCAGGGTATTTTTACATCGATGCATTGGCCGTAACCATGATGCTTTTAGTTGGGTTTGTTGGCTTGTCTGTCGCCCTGTTTTCAAGAAACTATTTAAGGGGCGATAGCCGCTACGAAAGTTTTTTTATAACGCTGCTCTCTCTTATACTCGCAGTTTTTCTACTAGTTTGCGCAGATAATATTTTCGTCTTTTTTCTCTCCTGGGCTGCGGGCAATTTATTACTCGCAAAGCTGATGGTACATAAACCTGGCTGGAAGGCCGCCCGGTTTTCAGGGGTACTAGCGCTGAAGAATTTTTTGATCGGCAACATGGCTATCATGATCGCACTGATTATATTATTCAGCGCAACAGGTGAAACTTCCATTCATGAGCTGATTGAAATAAGATATGATCGAACGACTCTTTTCTTTGTGTTGGCTTTTTTATCCATTGGAGCGCTTACGCAATCGGCTTTATGGCCATTCCACCGTTGGCTCACCAGTTCGCTCAATTCACCTACACCCGTTTCCGCGATAATGCATGCGGGCCTGGTAAACGGTGGAGGATTTTTATTAGCCCGATTTTCACCTCTATATTTTCAAATGCCAAAAGCATTGACAGTTCTATTTATTGCAGGATTTATCTCAGCGATTTTAGGAACACTATGGAAGTTGATGCAAAGCGACGTTAAGCGTATGCTCGCCTGCTCAACCATGAGCCAGATGGGATTCATGGTCCTCCAATGTGGGCTGGGGTTGTTTCCGGCAGCTATTGCTCATCTTTGCTGGCACGGCTTGTTCAAGTCATATTTGTTTTTGACATCAGGATCGGCAGCACAGGAGAAAAGACTCGATCTCGGGTATCCGCCGAGAATTGGTAGTTTCTTTCTGGCATTAATATGCGGTTCTATTGGCGCATATACTTTTATCCTGGCGAGTCATAAGAATTTGTTTGCCGGCGATACAACGCTGTTTCTAATTGGAATTGCATACTTAACTGCATCACAGTTAGCCCTATCAATGTTAGATCAACTCAAACTGAAAAATATTGTTGTTGCGGTGTTAGTGACTGCATTCCTGGGAGCTTTGTATGGATTAAGCGTACATAGTATTGAAGTGGTTTTATCACCCCTTAACTTAATGAAGCCGCAGCCGCTAGCGCCCATACATATTCTGGCCTTCATTGTATTCTTTGCGCTTTGGGCTTCACTTTTATTCGGCAAAATGTTTTTGGGATCAAAGAAAATTCCAACGGTAGCGCTCCAGCTTTACGTGATGGCACTCAATGCCAGTCAACCCCATCCAAAAACAATAACAGCACACCGCAATAATTATCATTATTAATGTTGAAAGTATGATATCAGCTATAAAGGATCCAATGACTAATACGCAAATAGATAGAGAAACTATATTTCACATAAATAGCAAAGAAGTAGATAGGCTTGTTGCTGATAGCTGGACCAGGATCACCCCTTTTTGGCCGCTTCGTAATTTGATTGCCGTTAACCCATTGTCAGGATTTGAGGATTTGTCTTTTGAAGATGCATTAGCTACTGGCGAATCTTATTTCCAGCAGAAAGAACTTCCTGCGCAAATGCAGGATATAAACCGTCACACCATAAAGTGGATACAGGCTTATTTTGACGACGGGCAGTCGACCATTAGTATGCCTTTGCGACATGATGGACTTTTTAACGCGGTAAGACAATTGTTACCATTTGATCAAAGTTTGGGGCAACAAAATAATACTGTAAAAAACTGGCTACACAATTTACCGTCGGCTACGCACCTCGTTATCCTTGAGTGCTTATCCTTTCTAAAAATTCCATCCGACAAGAGAGCAGATTTTGTTACCCTGCTACTAACAACACTGCCAGGCTGGGCTTCGTATGTGCAGTACCGCACCAGCTGGGCCGACAGCGCAGATCAAATTCATGCTCATCCGGTCACGCAGCAAGATTATATCGCTCTTCGTTTAGTGCTTACATGTCTTTTATGGAACGACGCGAAAGAACTACTGAACTGGCATAGCATATCAACAAATCAAAAAGGAAATGCTGATAGTTTTATAGATACTATCCAAAAAAATGAAACGGCTTACCAATTGCCGCTAATTGAAAAACTTGCAAAAGAGAACTTTGATGAAGTCGTTGCGCCCGCTGCTCAATTGGTATTTTGTATAGATGTACGTTCTGAACCG
>JANMMA010000012.1:0-2000 GCA_031372815.1 Sphingobacteriales bacterium | reverse complement strand
TTCTGAATTCCGAGACTCACCTCGGGCAAGTGTTGGTTTGAACTTTCCTTTAATGATGCCAGCGATGCTTTAAGGTAATCGGCCTTCGCCTTAATTGTTCCATAATGATCATTCGCCGTGGAGATCGCTTCTTTGATGGTTAAAGTCTGGCTATTAGCCTGCAAACAAAAGAACATTATGGTAACTATAAAAGCAAAACACTGCTTCAGGAAGCCAGGCGGCATTTTTTCGAAATTTGAAACAATCATAATTTGTTCCTTAATTGAATATGGAATTAGTTTTAACGGGAAAGTTTCACATGGCAGAGACCGATCATTGGACAGCAAAAAAGATACGCGTGAAATTACGATTTTCAACCAGACCTGAATTTCAGTGGACTTTGCTGCACGTGCTTTTTAAAGAAATTATTGAAATGCGTGACCTGTCTAGTCCTAGAATAGCTATACAGGTTAATGAATAAATCCTGGATTAGCTATACACTGGATTTGGGTAATCCTAAAACAGCTATACAGGGTTCTTTTTTTCAAATTTATGGGTTAGTAGGTTTGGTTTATAGTAATTCTTCCATCTTTTAACTAATACCCCTTCTTTCTGGTGTGCCAGGTCTGGGGTCAGGTAATCACAGCTGCCATGTGGCCTAAGTTGGTTATAGGCATTTATGGATTTTTCAACCCAGTTACAGGTGGCTTCAAAACTCAGTTGGCTGCTATACAGGTTGAACTCTTGCTTTAAGATACCATTGACCCGCTCTGCGATCGCATTTTCATATGGATCTCCATTGTTGGTCATACTGATGGCAATGTTATTTTCTGTTAGCAGATCGACATAAGCCTTACAACAATATTGCGAGCCCCTGTCTGAGTGATGGATCATTGACCCGTTTAAAGTTGTACGATTTCTAAGGGCTATTTCCAGTGCATTTAAACACCCCTCTGCAGACAGATCCCTACGAAGGCTATAGCCAACAATTTTACGGGAGTAGGCATCTGTGATCAGGGCCAGATAAAGGAACCCATTTAAAAAACGGATATAGGTTATATCACTCACCCAAACCTGGTTGGCTCGTGTTACAACCAAGCCCTGGATCAGGTTACTGTATTTACGCATCCAGTGCCTGGAGTCGGTAGTGATGGCTTTTCTTTTCCTACACCGGATCAGCAGTTTATGGTTTTTTAGCAAATCAAACAGGTAGTCCCGACCTATGTCCAGCTTGTGTTCCAGCAGAGGCACCTGAAGTTTATCATACAATTTTCGTGTGCCCAGTCTGGGTAAATCCTTTCTTATTTCTTTGACCAGTTCAAGGATCAGATCATCCTTCAGTTCATCATTCTGGTTCCTGTACAATGCGTCATAATACGCATGCCTTGTTTTGCCAAACAGCCGGCATAAAGTCTGGATACCCAACTTCGGGTAAGCAGCCTTCATTTTAATTACTGTTTGGCACCAAACTTTTTTCTGATAGGAATATTAAATTGTTCTTCGGCCACTTCAATCATTGTTTCAAGGGCCTTGATCTTCAGCCGGGCCGCTTCCAATTCCTGGAGTAATCCAGTATCGGCTGGCGGAGGAGCAGGTGTGGGCATATTGTCCTGTTTAAGAACGGAAAGATCGGCTTCTTCCTGCTGAAAATTCTTCACCCACCTTTTTACTGTCTTTAATGATACATTACACTTTACAGCACCATCCCGTTCGGTTAATCTGCCTTCGAGGATTGCCCGTACAATTGGCCTGATCTGTTGTGGCGTATGCATAATCTTAATTCCTGCAATATAAGCAGATGAACCGTACTCATGAATCCATCTGAGTATGCTTGAATTTGACATGCCATGGTCACGGCAAAGTACCCGGTCAGAAACTCCGGCTTCCTTTTTTCGGACAATCTCTAAAATTTCAGCTTTCTCAAAATGGGTCCTGAGATCCTTCCGGGTGCTTTTAATTGTACTGCTTTTAGTACTCTTCATACTATACTTTTTGGTGTATAGTTATTTTAGGACGAGTCA
>JANMMA010000464.1:0-5876 GCA_031372815.1 Sphingobacteriales bacterium | reverse complement strand
GGACATCGAGTTGCTGCCCATTGGCAAGCCGTTCACCGGACCCGCGGCGGCCGCGTTACAGATAAGTTTTCGTTGTTCCAGCCATTGAGCCGGTAATCATAGGCCCTGCCTCGGTTAGAACTCAGTTCAGGATAAGCCGATAAATAATTCTCCGCCATCCCATTGAGTTTGGCATCACCCACCGATACATTTTTATAATTCAGGATAGCAAATTCAGTGAAGCTTTCCGCAAACCTTGATAGAAGATGATCAAGGAACTGGTGCCTTCGTTTTGTAAACAGTTCTTTGTTCTCTGTGATCATTTCAAGATAGCGACCGTAGCTGCTGAGATCAGTTTCGATATCAAACGTATACCTGCTTCCATTGAACAGGCTAAAGGTCGAGTAGCTTTCTTCGAACTTACCTGTATACAAAACTTCGGAAGCCTTATCCATCGCTTCACGCTCAGTTTCATAAGACTTCTTTCCCATCAATGCCAGCTCAGGTGAGCTACCCAAAAAATAATAATAGAAGCACTGCTCGCCCTTCGATATAATATAAGGCCTGACAGCATCATTCATGAAATCCGACTGCAACAACGCGATAGCAAGTTTATTTTCGGTGGACGAGCCAAAATCGTACGGCGGAAACTCCTTACTCAAATCTGCCTTCTTAAATGTATCATTATTGATATGCTCATTGAGCTTAGTAAGCGATATGGGATAGGCCAAAACTTGCTTTCCTTGCCCCTTATCCGCAAATCCGCCAATCCGCCAATCCGCCAATTGTCCCGTAGACGCATTAAAACGTAACAGTTGTGCAAGGTCGGGGACAGACTCCGGTATTGCAGAAAAATAAGACCGTTGGTTTTCATCACCATTTTTAAAGGCAAATAATTTCCTGACTTCACTAAGTTGCGCCACATAGTTCGCCAACAACTGATCGAAAAATAACAGGTATCCCTTAAGCTGCAACGCTTGCGCTTTTCTCGCGTCACTCACATCATTTGGCAATGCCCCTTTAGCAATACCATATACTTTTGGGAAATCATGCTGAATGGAATAGTATTCGTTGATACCTTTCCGGTAGTTTCCATTTTCCAATGCAAGGTCGAGATAAGGCGACGGAACTTTGTAAGGGACCTTTGCATTACCATCGCGCCTCACCTGTAAAAAATATTCGTGCTTCGCCTGGTCAAACGTAAGCGCCATACCCTGCTTATAAAAATTAAAACCAGAACACTTCGTAGAGAATACCGGTATATGATCTTTCGGAATAATATATTTCCATTTTGTATCTTTACCTCCTGGCGCAATTTTACTATCGCAGGATCTTATAGATACTGATCTCACCGTTTTAATGCCTTTTACCTGCAGGAGTTCATTATAGATATCCGAAACATGGATCTCCTTTCTGCGGGGCAGATTCTCAAGTTCCTCTGTATCTAAAAACCCATGGCTGCTTTTAGCGATCAATGGTCTGCCTGCAAAGATCTCCTCCATATTTTTCTTCTTCTCATGGAGCAATTGAGGAAGCGTATAAAACCTGGGCGTGGGAGACAGAAAATATTGAAGTCGTTCTGTTAGTGCCAGGTACACCGTGTCAGCGTCAGCATAATCCTCCAGTTCAATATTTGCGCAAACGCCAATCTCAGCTTTCTCGAGTAGAATGGGTTCAAGAAAATCTTCACATAAGTTCCGGTGGGCTGCCAACACCGAACTGATTTTATCTTTTACTTTGTCCTCATAGTCTTTCCTTCCGTCGGGATCACCGGAAAATAGTTTATCCAGTTTTTGATCGAGGTCTATATATACCTTGTAAATACCATTGAGATAGGTTTTACAACATTCGTCTTTCTTTCGGGTGGGCGTATGCGTTACCATTGCCCGCAACAGAATTGGATCCTGGGGTTGTTCTTCCTCCCTGCACAAATCGTCTGCCTTAATGTCTGTGGCCACTTCAAGCCAGGCATTATTCACTTCGTCAATATCGATCAATAATTTTCGGTAGTCGGTTATGGTAAGTGGGTTGTTAGAAAGGATTTGGGCCGGACTAAAAAAACTACCAGGCTCATTCTTTGATTCGTCCGGTGGAGCAAGCAGATCAACGATTGGTATGTTGGTCCGATAACCCAGATCGATCAGGGCATAACAAAGCACTTCAAGAATAGTAATGCCCGGATCATGAACATTGTGATCGGTCCATATCTTTCCACTCAGCTCGCCAAGATAGCTGATGCCCTCACTGCGGAGTTTTCCAAAATCGAGGTAGGATGGAAACCCGCTGTTGAGCTTGCTGATGGACCTGTTATCGTTTTGTTCGTTCACAACTATTCGTTCAATAATTATTTGTCTTAGCAATCTTTACCCAATACACAGATATCAATCCTTCCCCCAATTAAAATTGATCTTGGTGTTTTCGGACAGATATCGGGTTGTTGTTTCTCTTCGTCACTCAAGGGCCTATCCCAATCAGCTGCATGGCCCCATTGCAGGTCGAGGATATAATCCAGGTAGTCTTTTGATTCCAAAAATCCTATCAGGTCGGAATGATTGATGCACTGGCCAAATTTCAGTTTCCAATACTCGCCAACTGCCCACGGCGCCAGGAAGGTTCGGATGTCCTGTTCCATTTTCTCCTTGTAATATTTTTCATCCTTCCCCTGCACCAGTTTTACTTTGATGCAGATATTGACTTGTTCATAGCGGGGATTGATGATCCTCAGCCGCACAAAAGGAGAAGTCCGCTTTTTGACGAGTTCAGCAATGTTTTCCAATACTGCAGTGGCGAGTCCGGGTTCAAACATCCTGCCCGCTTTTACTTTATTCAGGTCAGGAATCACTGCCACGATCACATAGCCTGGAGCAATCGGCCAGTCGACAATATATTTCCTGGCATCCTGGGCGAAACTGTGAGGAATGCATTTCGTACGGTAGACTTGTGGAAAAGCCTCGAGTATGATCCTTTCATAGTCGAATTTCTGGATGGCCCTTCCCTTGTGGCGGAGAAGCTCACTTACCCGCTCGTAATAGTGTCCTGATTTTTCAGGCGAGCGGCCACCAAATGAATCATAAGGCTGCTCCGTTTTTTTCACGTTCACATCTGCTATCTCGAGTTTGGCTATTGAGCCCGATGGCAGCGGCTGGGTAAGTCTCTGTTTGTCGTTCCCCACTTCATTAGTAAACTCAGTCAGGATGGCCTGCGCATGAATACCGATGGTCTCACAAATAGCGCGACTATTTTCAGCGACCGATGCCTTTAGCCAGAACAGGTTCGCTTCCTTGTCGGTAGGCATGATCGTATCCTCATGGGTCATGTCTTGCGGCGTCGCAAATTTCACGATACCCGTTGCCGTTAGTCCCAAGGTTTTATCTTCCAGCACTTCAAAACCAGGTCTCAAGGGTTTCCACTGGTTATTACTCAGGTAATGCCACTGAACGATAGCCTTATCGGCCTCTGTATCGGCTGTAGCTTCCGCCAGTTGAAATAAAATATTGAGGTTGGAACCGGGCTCAAGTTCTTTGATACCCAAATAAAGGCTTCCTTCATCACAATGCAAAGGGAACAAAGTGGGCTGTTGTTTAATCTCTTCTTTTTTGTAGGTGTCCTTGAAGGGGTAAAGATGGATGAGCTGGATATCACTGATGTCTGCCGAAGCGGAATAATCTACCGAAAGATTTTCCATTACCGGCGTCCACGGTTCGTTGGGTATGGGAACACTCAGGTCATCGACAAACTCGTTCGTATTTGGTTTGAATATGGAAAATATAGCTTTTAACAAGTTCAGATTTCCCAACAGCAGTGCAGCCGCATCCCTAGCCTGGTTTGTGGTGGTATCTGCATTGTTAAGCAAGGGCAGAAGAACATTTACATATTCTATCACTGTAATAACCGAGGCCGGATTGGTTATATCCAGTATTGCAGGAATTACATTAATAATGTCGTTTACGTCATCATCTGCATCTTTTGTCTTATTCTTCACATCCGTGATAAGCGCTTCTATGTCAATGATGATCTGCCCTGTGTTTTTGAAAACAATTACCGTATTTCCACCCTTAAGGTAGACTGCGCCTTCAAGTGTCTTCTTCCCATCAAACATTGATAGTGCCATCATCTGCCTGGCTAGAACAAAGGCATAGTCTTTATGCAGAAAATCCTGGTCGCGAAGATTTATCCTCACGAAGCCATACCGGCTCGTTATATCGAATCGAGTAAAATCATTTGCTTGTACGAACTGGGGGCTTACCGTAAAGTTCGCAGGCGTAAGATGAAATGAATAGTACCCTGTTTCAGGGTTGTGCAGACAAACATTATTACAAAATCCACTGTTGAACAGGTTTCTTTTGCTGACCTCTTCCTTCCATTTTCCATCTTCCAGTAAGGCCAGTTTTACCTTGAAATCGCATTCATTTAGCCCATAAATGGTCTTATTATTCGCAGCCGAATTGCAGTCGTGATAATTTTCCCTTTTCAGGTAGGCTTTGTAGTGTTCATTGAAATTGGAAGGCTTATCCTTCCAGGTAAAATTCATGCATAGATCCGTCCATTTCTTCAGGAAGATTTCTTTTGAACCCAGGAAGAAATTGGGGCCCACAAGGTTGGGTGCAGCCAAAGGCGGATTAGGTGGATCGATTACGTCAAAATCAATGATCTTAGGCCTTGTGCCAAACGGAAAAATAGGTGCATTTACATCCTGGACACTATCATCATTTTGAACGATCAGTTTCTTTACGCCGCAAACCTTAACATCGATCTTGGTAGCGTTGGTATTATTGATCACAAGGTTGCGGAAAAAATGAGATAGCGAAATTTCATGCTCAACAGGAAGATCGTTTCTTCTCACGCAGCACTCACTGTTATCCGGACAACAACTTTCCTGATTTTCTCTTTCGGCCTTTATTTTTTGCTGTTTGACAAATGCATCCAGGTAATTGTCATCGATATACATTTTGATGCTATCGTCCAACATCACTTTTACGATCGGAAGTTTTGTATCAAGCCTCTCTTTCAATGCCTTGCTATCAAAATTGGTAATGGCGTCTACTTTCGGGTCGAATTCAGCATGAATATGCAGGTCGAACCCCGCAGCTACACTGTTTAGCTGAATGCTCAGTGAATTCTTCCCGGGCACGATCCATTCCTTCTCGCCGCTGAAACTTACCTGCAAAATATTTCGCGGCGTGAACCATGGCTCAAGGGATGTAAGTTCATCAATGGAGAAATAGCCTTTAAAAAGTTCTGCCTCCACTGAACGGTCAAACGAATGTTGCTCAACCGGGCAATAACACAATTTGTTGTCTGGCAACAAGAGGAAGTTCATCAGTCGTTCGGCGGCCTGTTTTGTAATGCCATTCTTCAATGCCTCTTGTATCAAAGGCTGACTTACATAATAATACCGGAGATTGAGCATCTTCCTTATTTCTTGCAGGAATAATGCCGACGTATATATGCCGGAACCGCAAGGTATTTTTTTGGGAGCAGCTCCTGCTCTCTGTAGTTCCTCGCAACATGGGTCCCTTTGTTCAGTATTAGCAGCCTGATCATCACACCTTAATTCGTCGAGAAAGCAGTTAATATGTATATCAACCGTCCTCTTTCCTTCATTCAATAATAAAACCGGCGATGCCAGTACAAATCCAACCCTCGCGCGCGGATATGGTTTAAAGAGTGAAGTGCCCGGAATGATGTATTTACTCAGGGCTGCACCGGTGGTAGGATAGTTTTTTGGCTGGTCGTCCGGAAAAGGTTTGTCGACACCATCAGCCATCGTAAGATCATTGGCGATATATAAACCTTTGAGGTACTTATAATCATGCGCATATCCATTATCGAGGTGCAGCGCGCGCAGATCAACCACCTTGGCCTTATTGACAACAATATCATCTTCCAGCGAAAAA
>JANMMA010000369.1:0-11486 GCA_031372815.1 Sphingobacteriales bacterium | reverse complement strand
AATCGGCAAGGGCACAACCTTCAAGATTTTCCTGCCGCGCTGCATCATCGAAGCCAATGAAGACGTCGAAGCGGCAGCCAGCCTCAAGGCCGCCTCCAAGAAAGAGGCGCGCAACGCAGATCTGACCGGCACGGGACGCGTGTTGCTCGTCGAAGACGAAGTTGAGGTCCGCCAGTTTGCTGTTCGCGCTTTGAAGCGTCAGGGCTACGAAGTCTTCGAAGCGGCCGACGGAGTCGAAGCGCTCGAAATGATGCGTGCCAATCCGGGCAAGGTCGACATCGTGGTCTCGGACGTTGTCATGCCGGAAATGGATGGCCCGGCGCTGTTCAAAGAACTGCGCAAGGACAATCCCTTGATCAAAGTCATCTTCGTCTCGGGCTATCCGAACGAAGCCTTCCGCGAAAGCCTCGGCACCGATGACTTTGCCTTCCTGCCAAAACCCTTCTCGCTGCCGCAGCTGGCCGAGAAGGTGAAGGAAGAATTGGCAAGGTAAGTGTGGCGCTACGGCGCTGCGGTATCGCCCGTATCGTCAGTCACGGCCGGAGCATCAAGCGTGCTCTCCGTTCCCGGTCGCGGCCGGCAGGAAGCAATAAGAACTATTATGGTTAGCAGATAAATTAAGGACTTCATAGGGTAAACTTATCAGTCAAAGGCTGTTACCAAAAAAAAGGTAGGCCACGGTAATGGCAGTGATCATACCGGCAAGATCTGCAAGCAGCATTGCTGGAACAGCGTATTTTGTATTTCGAATGCCCACCGATCCGAAATATACCGCGATCACATAAAATGTGGTATCACTAGACCCCTGGAATATCGCGGATAATCTACCCGGGAAAGAGTCTGCACCGTATTTTGTCATAGTATCAATCATCATACCTCTTGCACCGCTGCCGCTCAGTGGTTTCATAATCGCGGTAGGCAGCGCTGCAACAAAATCCGTTTTGAAACCGAGTGCGGAAAACAACGCAGATAAACCCTCCAGCAGGTAATCAAAAGCCCCCGACGTTCGCAGTACACTTATTGCGACCAACATGGCCACCAGGTAAGGAATGATGCGAATGGCAATATCGAATCCACCTTTTGCACCTTCAATAAATGCATCAAACACATTGATCTTTTTTCGCAATCCGCCGAGCAAAAACAACAGAAAAATGAGCAATATCAGACCATTACTAAGAATATTTGAAAACTGTTCTATACCGGCCTGGTCAAGGAATATTTTCAGGTAGGCGATAAGTATGCCGATGAGTACAGAAATGCCCAAGATCCATCCCAGCACCACGGGCTGTAGCAGATTGATTTTTTGTTTGATAGACACCACGATCAATGCCATCACCGTTGCAGCAAATGTTGCGATCATGCAGGGAATGAAGATATCGGTAGGATTTGCAGCAGCAGGCTTTACAGCCGCCCTCATCGCAATAATGCTCACGGGTATCAGGGTAAGTCCGGATGCATGCAGCACCAGAAACATGAGTTGTGCATTGCTGGCCTCTTCTTTTTTTGGATTGATTTCCTGCAGGCTTTCCATGGCCTTCAATCCAAACGGCGTAGCAGCGTTATCAAGGCCCAGTAGGTTCGCTGAAAAGTTCATCATCATATGGCCCATGGCCGGATGGTTTTTGGGTACTTCCGGAAAAAGGCGGGAGAAAAACGGACCTACAATTCTAGACAAAAACCTGATGGCTCCAGCCTTTTCACCGATGCTCATAAAGCCCAGGAAAAGGGTCATGATGCCGATGAGTTTAAGGGACAGGTCAACGCTATCGCCGGCCGACTTAAAAACACCGTCCACGATAAGTTTGAAGATCATCGGGTCATGAAGAAATGCCCATTTGATGAAGGCGATCAGGAAGGCAATAAGAAAGAAGGAGAGCCAGATATAACTGAGCGTCATGCTGTTTTCTTAAGATATTAAGCTTGAAGTTACACAATCAACTAACAATTCATTCAAAACGCATTTGGGTGGCAATCTCTTATCTTTGCACCCTCAAATTTTGAGGCAGGTTAATTTATTTATCATTTATGGCTTTACAAGCAGGAATTGTTGGACTACCAAATGTGGGAAAATCTACTTTATTCAATGCCTTAAGCAATGCCAAGGCGCAGGCGGCAAATTTTCCATTCTGCACCATCGAACCAAACATTGGGGTGATAACAGTTCCGGACGACCGTTTGATAGAACTGGAAAAACTGGTAAAACCACAGCGGGTTATTCCCACAACAGTGGAGATTGTGGATATTGCCGGACTGGTAAAAGGTGCCAGTAAAGGTGAAGGCTTAGGTAATCAATTCCTGGGGAACATTCGAAGTACAGATGCCATCATTCATGTGTTAAGGTGTTTTGAAGACGATAATGTGATCCACGTGGATGGAAGTGTTAACCCTGTAAGGGATAAAGAAGTGATTGATACCGAGCTTCAGTTGAAAGACCTTGACAGTGTTGACAAAAAAATACCTAAGCTCGAAAAGCTGCTTAAGCAGGCTGATCGTGATGTACTGAATGGTTATGATATTTTGAAAAGGCTAAAGGCACACCTTGAAAAGGGAAAAAATGCAAGGTCTTTTGATGTTGCCGTAGAAGACAGGATAAAACATATCGATGATATGTTCCTGCTAACCATGAAACCCGTGTTGTATGTGTGCAATGTAGATGAGAAGAGTGTGGTAAAAGGAAATGTACATACAACTGCGCTGATCGACTCTGTGAAGGGCGAAAATGCAGAGATACTTTTTGTAAGTGCTGAGATCGAAAGCCAGATCGCGATAATGGAAAGTTTTGACGACAGGCAAATGTTTCTGGAAGACCTGGGCTTACAGGAAAGTGGCGTTGTAAGATTGATCAGGTCAACTTATCATTTACTGAACCTCATCACATATTTTACAGCCGGCGTCCAGGAAGTAAGGGCGTGGACAATACATCGTGGAATGCTTGCACCCCAGGCGGCAGGCGTAATCCATACGGACTTTGAAAAAGGATTTATACGGGTTGAAGTAATCAAGTATAAAGACTTCATACATTATGGGGCTGAAGCGGCCTGCAGGGACGCAGGTAAACTGGCCGTGCAAGGAAAGGACTATTTAGTGGAGGATGGGGATATTATGCATTTTCGTTTTGCGGTGTGACGGTGTTGTTCGGTGTTGTCTCAACAAAAAAAAGGCTACAAAAAAAACCTCTGCAAATGCAGAGGTTTTTTTAAAGGCCATTTTTTTTATTGAGACAACGGACTTGGTTTTTGAGAAAGGCCCACCTCATTTTTATCTTATTTCACGATTAAACAGACCACCATTTCCCTGCCTTCACATTATCGCATTAACCACATGACCACATTTTCCGCAATAAGAATTGCGAGAGTAATTCTTATTGCGGAAGCAGCACCTGATCGATCTTATGCAACACTCCGTTCAGGAAATGCTGGTCGTTTGAACCAGCAGGATCAGATACGGGAGGAAGATTAATAATCAGTTTGGACGCTGAGGCGTTGCCAATGCCTTTTACAGTTGCAGCTGCTGCAAACGGTACACCGGGAATACCAAATATCGCCTGTAAGGTAACACCCGGATGAGTTGGTACTGCACCGTTCAACAATGTTGGATATGCTGTTGCTGTGGTAGGGAAATTATTGGTGAATGCTCGTTGTCCCAATATATGGTAAACAACAATCCCCTTCACGCTTTGTGCAGGTAATGCAGCATACAAGGCTGGATTACTGAAAACGGCAGGGGTAGATGCCAAAGCTGTTGCAGTAGCCACTGCAGTTGCCGGAGGTACCCCCTGGTTAATCAACGCAAGTGTTATAGCTCCGGTCAAGAAAGCCCTCATGGATGAATCCTTTGGTGCGAAAACCGTTAAGTTGGCACCAATATTATTCAATGCACCGACCAGGCTACCGGGAGCTGTTGCAACAACACCGCTATCGGCCCTTACAATGGCAGCCTTCAAATAGGTAAGGTCAGGATCCGTATTTATTCTGTCCCAGAGATAACGTTGAGGAGGGGCTACTATCGCAGCAACTTTATGGATAAACCCGTTGGATGCAACAATGTCTACCTGCTTCAGCGGTATATTATTGATCCAGCCACCATTTCTTGTTGTGGGGAAATTGGTTAACCGAAGCAATGCACTTAAGGCCGGTGCAGGATTTAAAAATGTTGGTGACTGCCTGTTAGGAAAAGTTGCACCAATGGCAGACGATGGCAGTCTCTGTGATACGAGATGATACCTGAGCACAGTATCCAGGAAACCCGCCCGAAGTACGGAGATTGCCGGCAGCGTTATACCGGAAGCCGTAAACGCTGCGTCATCTGGAGCAAACAGCGTCATGTTCAATGTGCTGTCCGACAATAATGGCAACAACCCTGCTTTGGTTACTGCTGCTTTTAAAATGGTAAAGCTTGGATCCGTACTGATGATTGTACCAATAGATATTCCGGTGATAGGTGCAGGCGCTATAGGTGTAGCCTCGGGAACATCCTTATTACAGGATATGGCCATGATAATGACCAGCAAAACACCCAGGGATTTTACCAGCCAATTTTTTATTTGAAACTTTTTCATATTATTCATTTGATTTCAACCGCTAGTTTAAAATATGTTGTAGGCAAAGCGCACATAATACAATCCGCCGATGGATGGATTACCCAACGCTGTGATGTAGTATTGGTTCAGCAAATTGTTGGCGCCAATTCCCACCAGGGATTTGATGGCGGGAAACTTGTAGGTAACCTGGGCATCAACCGAATGATAAGCCGGAACAACACCACTCACAAAATCGCTTTCATACATAAAAGAATCCTGCCAGCGATAAGTAACGTTTACGCCTACACGCTTGTTTTTGCCGAGTGCATTATTGCCGACAATAAAATTATACCGGTATTTTGGTGAGTTGAAATATGCGATCAGGTTGTCTGATACACCATTGAGAACATCGGTTGACCCATTGAAATTCAGGAAAAATCCTTTGCCTATGCGGTATTCTAAACCTAACCCTGCACCGTAAGTTTTAACTTTACCGGTTGAGTTTACAGGAATTGAAAGTATGCGGAGATTAGATGGCTCATATCCTAAACTTGTGTTGATTTTCTGACCAACCGCCCTTCTTACAATAAAGTTTGTATACTGACCTATATAGCCGTAGGCGTCGACCAACAATCTGTCATTTGCCAAAAGCCCTTTATAACCCAATTCAATGGATTGTACAGATTCTGGTTTGAATTCATTAAAAGTGGAAATTTTTGGCGTACCCGATCCAATGGGTAAATCAATGGGCGGATTTCCAGCAAAATTATATATTTGGTAAAACACCGGTAACCCGCCAATCAAAGTTTCACCACCACCAACACCAAGCCTGATATACTGTTGTTGTGTCGATGGGAATCGGTAAGCCGTCTGGTAAGATAACCTGATGTTATTATTTTTAGCAACCTTGATAACAGCTGTTGCGCGTGGCGTTACTCTTCCCTTGAAGTTTTCGTTTTTGTCATACCTTCCTGAAAGCGTCAATCTTACCTTGTCGCCCAATATATTCCTTGACGCCTGTACATATGCACCGAATTCATTGATACTTATGGGTCCCGCTGTATCAATAAACAATGTGCCCTGAGAGTTCAGTACAAAGCTGCGAAAGTTACCTCCCACCAGGATATCCGCGACGTTCTTGGTATAGTCCGAAAGATTCCATTGACCTTCTACAGCGTATAAATCGGATTTGTCAAGGAATAACGCACCTCCTTTAGAAATAGGCGTTTTTCTGACATTTTCATATATCTGGTTATAGATAGCGGATCCCACTTCAGGTCGTCCTACATCAGCCACACCCCTTGCGGCATTATGGGCATTTATATCAGAAAGTCCGTTAAGTTTACCTCCCAGATAGGCCTGTGAATACTGAACCAGCCAGTCAGTTGTCTGCGGATTTGGTGAACCATTAGCAGCGAAAGTTACCGTTGGCTTCCATTTCTCGTTGAAAATCCTGGAAGCAGCTGTCAGGTTGTACGACTGTCCCGCGTTTTCCTGTGTGGTATACGCCCTTAACAACCAGTTTTTGCTATTTAGTTCTACTTTATACTGGCCCATTTTTAGGTCTTTCAGGGAATACCTGTCGGATCCTGTATAAACCGTGTTGCCAGATCCCCAGAAACCACCAACGATCAATTCAAGACCGGGATTCAATTTATAGTTTAAGCTTCCGCCAAGTTTGAAGTTTACTGTATTGGGATCGACGACCTGGCCCTCTTCATATCCGGTGCGGCTTACATTGATGGCTCCGCCGGCAACCAGGCTATTTACAAATGGCTGAAGAAAAGGTGCCTGAGCACCTATGCCCAGTAAGAAAGGACGAATATCCGCGGTGGTTTCATCACCATAGGCGTTTGCACCATTATAGTTTGGATCAGTACTACGGGTACCCGGGGCGATTTCGCCAATTTTCTTACCATTCGCTGCAGTTGGCCTTATATAGTTACGCTGATCATCGGCCAGCCAGTCTTTGGCATGAACAAATTCAGCAGTGATCTTGAAAGCAAATTTTTCGCTCACTTTCTGACCCCACCGCATACTCCAGTTGTTATACAGGCTGGTAGGCCTGTACTTACTATCGGTGTGCATGGCACCTTCCTTTACCTGGAAAGAAAAGCCCTGGTATTTAAAAGGGTTCTTACTATTGACCAGCAAGGTTCCGTTCATACCGCCCGGTCCGTAAAGTGCGGAAGACGCTCCGGGTAACAGTTCCATGCTTTCTACATCAAGTTCAGTCAGGCCTATTACACTACCCACAGAGAAGTTCAGTCCGGGTGCCTGATTATCCATTCCATCAACGATCTGGTTAAACCTTGTATTACCTGAACCGTTGAAACCGCGTGTGGTCACTGTTTTGAAAGTGAGGCTAGACGTCACCAGGTCAACACCTTTCATATTGCCTACAATATCATAATAGTTTGCAGAAGGCGCTGTACGAATGGTGTTCAGACCTACCCGCTCAATCGTTACCGGTGACTCCAGAGCCTTGGTCTGAGTTCTCGTTGCTGAAACAACGATCTCGTCAGCCATGGTAGTAGAAATGTTGACGCTTACATCATTGTTTTGGGAAGCAGAGGCCACGGTCAGTTCTTTGGAAATGACGCCTACTCCTGAAAAAATCAGTGTAACGGGAAATGTGACGCTGGACGGTACAGGGAGACTGTAATTTCCATTGTCGTCTGTTGTGGTGCCGATCTTAGTGCCCTTTATCGTTACAGAAATCCTGTTGATGTTGTCGCCAGTGACGGCGTTTACCTTTCCGGAGATAACAGGGTTTTGTGCAAAGACAATCGTTGAAACTAAAGTTAGCAGTAGGGATGCTGCCAACCTGCCTAATTTTTTCATAAGCAATGTTTATTTAGATACAAATATGGAACAAAATAACAATTGTTAGTTTTTCCTTAAAATAAATTTAGTTTGGGGCTGGTTTGGGATTAAAATAAATCGCCCCCGCATAATTGGTTGATTTGCAGTACAAGTTTATTTTAGCGTATGAGCCCATTTAAATTACCCGGACAAACAGCCTATTATAAAGGAAAGGTCCGTGATGTATACACTATTCAGCAAGACTGGCTCGTAATGATTGCCAGCGACAGAATATCTGCATTCGATGTTATCCTTCCCAGGCCCATTCCGTTCAAAGGCCAGGTACTGAACCAGATTGCCGCCTATATGCTGAAAGCCTCTTCCGGTATCTGTCCAAATTGGCTGATCGATGTTCCCGCTCCAAATGTTTCCATGGGTAAAAAATGTATCCCGTTCAAAATTGAAATGGTGGTCCGGGGAAATATGGTAGGTCATGCCTGGCGAACTTATCAGTCTGGCCGTGAACTTTGCGGTGTTACCATGCCGGAAGGAATGAAGGAAAACGATTTTTTTCCTGAGCCTATTATTACTCCTTCGACCAAAGCTGAAGCGGGACATGACGAAGACATCACTTCCGCGGAAATCATTTCCAGCGGAATTGCGACGCGCTCGGATTGGGAACAGTTGAGCAGAATCGCCCTGGAACTTTTTGCCATGGGAAGGCATATGGCTAGCGCGAGAGGCCTTATTTTAGCAGATACTAAATACGAATTCGGCAAGATTGGTGACACTATTTATTTGATGGATGAAATACATACTCCGGATTCTTCCAGGTATTTTTATGCAGATGGCTTTGAACAAAGACAGCTTAATGGAGAGAGGCAACTACAATTAAGTAAGGAGTTTGTGAGGGAATGGCTTATCGCCAACAATTTTATGGGTAAGGAAGGCCAGATCGTCCCTGACATGAGTGTTGAATGGATCAATACCATTTCAAAACGATACATTGAACTTTACGAAAAGATCATCGGCGAAGCCTTTAGGCCAGAACAATTGACTGATGACGAAATTTACAAGCGGATTAGTAGTTGCCTCAGCAACTACAGTATTAATTGACATCTGGTGTTGAATATTTCACGAAACTCCGAAATCATTTAAAGGAAAGGTGATTTTAATGAGATAATCCAGTAAAGAATATGGATAGGTCGACAGCAGATAGTAAGCCAGATAAAAACCCAAACTATGACACCTGAGAAGATATTTAGCCTTTGTAACAGTATTGCGATGATCGGATGGCTGATCCTCATTTTTCTGCCATTTTGGACCAACCGCGACAAGATCATCACTGGAATCATCGTTACCCTGTTCGCTGTGGTTTATACCTGGCTGGTAAGTAAAAGTTTTGATCCCTCCAGTCTTCAAAGTTTCAGTACCCTGGATGGAGTAATGGGCCTGTTTACCAATAAAACCATGGTTCTTGCCGGATGGATACACTACCTGGCGTTCGACCTGATGACGGGTATCTTCATTTCCCGCAATGCTAAATCACACGGCATCAATCATTGGTTAACGGTGCCCTGTCTTTTTTTTACGTTTATGCTGGGACCCTTTGGATTACTTATGTATTTCCTGCTTCGGCTGGTTATGACCCGGAAATATTTTGCAGAAAACTATAATCATTGACCATGACCCTGATGGACAAACTTCGCTTAAAGAACAAGCCTTTGTATTATTTTGGTTGGTTCAATTTTATTTTTGCCTTTGCCTGCCTGCTGATGACCTTCTTTGATGATACCCAGATACTTGGTATCAATGCCTGGATAAAACCCATGAAGTTTTTCTTTGCAGCCACGATATTTTCTTTCAGTATGGCCTGGTATATGCCGCTCTTGGAACAACCCGGAAAGTCGAGAATCTATAGTTACGTAGTTATCGCGATACTGGCTTTTGAAAATATTGCCATCACTTTCCAGGCATGGCAGGGAACCACCTCGCACTTTAATGTAAGTTCCCCCTTCAACGGAATAGTATTCGCCTTAATGGGCATTGCAATCATGATCCTAACACTCTGGACCGCCTATATTTGCGTGCTTTTTTTCCGTAAGAAAAACATCAACGCTTCAGGGCCTTATATCTGGGGTATTCGGTTAGGACTACTGATCTTTGTGTTGTTTTCTTTTCAGGGTATCCTCATGGTAAATATGATGAGCCATACTGTTGGAGGTTCCGATGGTGGCGAAGGTTTGTTTTTTCTAAATTGGAGCCGTGAAAAAGGTGACCTTCGTGTGGCCCATTTTTTTGGTATGCACGCCTTGCAGATTTTACCATTAACTGGGTACTATATTTGTAAAACCAGCAGGCAGATCATCCTTTATAGCGTACTTTACTTCCTTATGGTTGTTGCACTCCTGGTCCAGGCCCTGAAAGGAATCCCTTTATTTTAAATACAGCCTTATGAAATCCATACTTGTTGTCTGCATGCTTCTTTCATTTAGCACTATGGCACAACCATACGCTTTATTGATTACAGGAACTTATACTAATGGTAAAAGTGAAGGCATCTATGTGCACAGGATCAATACAAAAACCCTTGAAGCCACGCAACTATTCATTGCAAAAGGGATAAAAAACCCTTCGTTTATTGCTGTTTCGCCAGATAAGAAATTTGTATACGCAGTAGAAGAAGTTAATGGTGATGGAAATTCAGGAAGGGTGGTCTCATATAGGTTCGATAAAAATGAAGGAACTCTGTTGCGCATAAACGACAAACCCTCGGGAGGAGATGACCCATGTTATATTATTACAGATAAATCTGGCCGATGGGTGATCGCAGGCAATTACAGCAGTGGATCGCTGGCAGTACTTCCGGTGTCAAAAGTTGGAGAACTTGGCAGTCCGGTCACTACTATTCGCCACGAAGGAAAAGGCACTAACCCCGAACGCCAGGAAAAACCCCACGTTCACTCTACTGTACTGAACGAAGACAATACCTTTTTATATGTGCCTGATCTTGGTATTGATAAGGTGATGATCTACGCGTTCAATAAAACGACAGGAGCATTGACGCCAGCGTCCTCACCATTTGTAAGTGTAAAACCCGGCTCAGGTCCAAGGCATTTTGAATTTTCACAAAATGGCAGGAATGCTTACCTGATTGAAGAACTGACAGGAACAGTCAGTGTTTTTGCAGTCAATAAACAAAACGGTGCACTCAACTCAATTCAATCGATTTCCGGTGCTAAACCAGGTTTCAATGAATTTATGGGCTCTGCAGACATTCACCTTTCACCTGATGGAAAATTTCTTTATACCTCTAACCGGGGGGATGCAAATGATATTAGTATTTTTAGCGTCAACGGAACCAATGGAAAATTAACTTATGTTACCAGTGCGCCTGTATTGGGAAAACAGCCGAGGAATTTCTGTATTGATCCGTCCGGGAATTTGTTACTGGCGGCTAATCAAAAGACCGGGGAAATTGTTTTCTTTCAAAGGGATAAAAAAACAGGCAGGCTCACAGACTCCGGGAAAAAGATCCTGGTGCCAGAACCCGTTTGCCTTAAATGGGTGACACTTTAGCCGTATTTCTTCTTGACTTATTAAATATATTCTGTCCTTTTTTAACACCCTTCCTGAATTTTATTTGTTCATCTGCTGACATATGAATATAACTCCTGCATTCATTGCTGCAACAGCCTTCATATTTTTCTGCACATTCATGGCATTGAATAAACAGCAAATGACACGCATCACTCTTGCAGTTTACATGGGTATCACATGGCTTTCCGCATTGATGACAGGAAGCAATAACATCCTCTGTTATCCGCTCCCCCAGCCTTTCGTCGAAAACAAAATTTTTCCCGATAAATTTATTTTCTAAAGCTTGTTCTTTAACCTGGCGCGTATAATTTATAATTCCCCCTTCCAGATGAAATACATTAGTAAAACCATGATGTAACATATAAGCGCTGGCCTTTTCACACCTTATACCGCCTGTACAATACATGATGATGTTTCTGTCCTTGTCATTTTTCATCATATCAACAGCCATGGGTAACTGCTCGCGGAAGGTGTCACTGGAAACCTCCAGTGCGTCTTTGAAATGGCCAACCTCAAATTCATAATGGTTGCGCATATCTATGACTACCGTATCGGGATTGGC
>JANMMA010000346.1:0-3488 GCA_031372815.1 Sphingobacteriales bacterium | reverse complement strand
AAAAAGTGGTGCTGTTCCACCCGGAATGTATAACCCAACTTTATCTATGGCGATAGATTTTCTTTTACAGGTTATTCCAGGCATTGTTTCCAACACCATTTCTGTTTGCAACTGTGGCTCGTGGAAGGCTCGAATATTTTTTGCTGCAGTAGCAATACTGTTTTTTAGTTCGATGGATAATGCAGAGGAAGCTGTATTGATTTCCTTCCGACTTACTTCCATGTTACGAAGACTTACGCCGTCAAACATTTTACTATACTTCCTGGCTGCCGGATCACCTTTTTGCTTTACCTGCTGCAGAATCTTTCGAACCGATTTTTCCAACGAAACGGCTTCTGCTTCGGGTCTTCTGAGTATTGCAGGCCAGTCCGACCTACCCGGATTGTCAAGGATTTGCATGATGTTATATTATCATTTTTTCAATAGGTATTACCAGGATACCCTGTGCACCCGCCGCTTTAAGCTGTTCAATGATATCCCAAAAAGTATCTTCACTCAATACACTATGTACACTGCTCCAGCCGGATTCTGCAAGGGGAAGTATGGTTGGACTTTTCATCCCGGGCAGCAGGGCTAATATTTCCGGCAGTGTTTCATTGGGTGCGTTGAGCAGGATATATTTATTGCGTTTTGATTTTTTCACCGCCCGGATGCGAAACAATAATTTTTCCAGGACTGCCAATTTCTCAGCAGATAAATTACTGTTCTTAACAAGTACAGCTTGTGACGCTAAAATAGTTTCCACTTCTTTCAGTCCATTCATGAATAGTGTGCCTCCACTGCTCACCAGATCCGCAACCGCGTCAGCTAATCCTATTCCCGGTGCAATCTCCACAGAACCGCTGATTTCATGTATTTCTGCAGTTACTTTTTTATCCTCAAGATACTGGCCTAACAATCTTGGGTAGCTCGTTGCGATCCTTTTTCCCTGCAGTGATGCCGGGCTGTCAAATTCCATATTTCGGGGTACGGCAAGGGATAAGCGACATTTACCAAAACCCAGCTGTTCCACAACATCCACCGTTTTGCCTTTTTCCATCAGTACATTTTCTCCCACAATACCAATGTCTGCCACCGCATCTTCAACATATTGTGGAATATCATCGTCGCGCAGGAAGAAAACCTCCAGCGGAAAATTGTCGGACTGTGTCTTCAACCGGTCCTTTACATTGCGTAGATCGATTCCGCATTCCTTAAGCATGCTGATGGAATCCTCGTACAACCTGCCGGATTTCTGTATTGCAATAGTTAGCTTCATGATGATCAATTAGGCGTTCAACCCAGGGAAATAAAAAAAGGCTTACTGTTGTAAGCCCTTCAATGTTTTATCAGGTATGCATAAAACAACACCGGCTTACCAGTTTGGCAAGAGATGATGATGATGTTTATGCATGAATGTATTCACGGTGCGAAAATAGGGAAAAATAGAAAATGAAAGTCGCTTAACCAGAAATTCCGATTTACTTTTAGCGTTTATTTATTTCCATGAGGAGAATTCTGCTGATTTTTTTAATCATGGGATTGGGCTCCAAGTCACATTCTCAGGGCATTCCAGACGGATTGTGGAACGCCGGTGGCATTTATCCGCCCAGGGTGTTAACAAGCCAGCGTGGGGCTGAGTTTAAGTGGAAAAATGCCACAATCATGGTTAACCTTTACCAGGGTTTTGCCGTGGTCAAATCGGTATACCGTCTGTATAACGATGACAGTCTTGCGCGGAAAGCTACCGTGCTCATTGCTGATTCAGGAACTATGTCTGATCCGGCCACCATGGAAGTCCATACCAAACCTTCATCGGCTATCCGGGTTTATGTCAACGATTCCCTCGTGAGCGATAAGCAATCCGATGCTGCTGCCGGTAGGTATGAAATGATCATCGAACCTAAACAAACGCTATCACTGAGAATCTACCAGATTACCCAAAATAATGAAGCGAAACTTTACCGTGAAGCTGATTCGCGCACTGGTAATGCTTTTGCAGTTTATTGCGCTCCCGGTGCCTTACCAGACTCCGGTAGCATGAAGGTGCTTGTTAACTTCATGGATCCACTAACCATGACCAGTGTGCTTGGCGTCTCTCCTGCTAAGAAAACGGAAGGTGATCTTACTCATTTACAATATGATGTAAGTAAATCTGTCATGGCCCCATTAGTGATCTGGTATGAAGGCGCAGCGCCTGATTTCAACTTTAATAAAAAGGTATTGCCCGCGGCGGACCAGCTTTTTTTAATGATGGATAAATTTTCTGCAGTTAGGTTTCACGGTAATGCATTCAACGTGATTGACCGGTACAATTTCAGCACAAATCCCAAAAATCCACTGGCTGCCATTTTATATTTTATAATGTTCTCGGTTCCGTGGTTAATACTCGGAGGATTTATTATATTCCTGCTAAGAAGGCCCAGGCATAAAAATCAATCTGACGAATTTAAAAATATTGTATGAAAAAATTGTGGTTCACTTCTGTTGCCTTGCTGACGGGATTAGTGTTAATCTTGTCGTATAACAACAAGGATAACTATCAACTGGTCTGGTCTGATGAATTCAATACACCAGGTATGGCAGATACGGCAAAATGGAATTATGATACCGGCGGTGGTGGATGGGGTAACAATGAATTACAATTTTACACTAAGGCAAGAAAAGAAAATGCCAGGGTCGAAAATGGTAACCTTATTATAGAAGCCCGTAAAGAAAAATTTGAGAACAGGGAATATACTTCTGCGAGACTCGTGACAAAGGGAAAGGGCGACTGGCAATATGGTAAGATCATGGTCAGGGCAAAACTTCCGAAAGGACTGGGAACATGGCCGGCCATCTGGATGCTGGGTTCCACAACGCCGTTGAAATGGCCTGATGACGGTGAGATCGACATCATGGAGCACGTAGGTTATGACCCTGCCAAAGTTCATGCATCGGTGCACTGCAAAAAATACTATCACGTAATCGGCACACAAAAAACAGGCAATGTAATGGTGCCAGATTTTGCAGAAAAGTTTCATGTCTATGAAGTTGAGTATACCAAAGACTCTGTTATTGTCGGGATAGATGGAAAACCGTATTTCAGTTTTGCGAATGAGCGTTCCGGTTATGAAGCATGGCCGTTCGACAATAAAATGCACCTGTTGCTAAACATTGCTGTTGGCGGAAATTGGGGAGGTGCAAAAGGCGTTGATGAAAAGATCTGGCCGGTAAAGATGGAAGTGGATTACGTGAGAGTATTTCAAAAAACAAATGAGTTTTAATTTCCTACCTCAGGCATCCATCTTCTTCGCGTCTTCGAGGAATTTCGCGAGTCCGATATCAGTCAGCGGATGCTTCAATAAACCGAGGATAGATTCAAGTGGACAAGTACAGACATCAGCACCAAGTTCAGCTGCCTTTACAATATGGAGCGGGCTTCTGATAGAAGCAGCAAGTATTTCTGTCTTATATTTCTGCAGGCTATATATATGCGCCATCTGCCCGATAAGTTCCATTCCATCCCA
>JANMMA010000345.1:0-11657 GCA_031372815.1 Sphingobacteriales bacterium | reverse complement strand
GCAGAGAAGTGCAACCGGCGTTTCAACAATAAAACTACGGTCGCTCAAAGGACCAAAGCCAAAACCCGGAACGGTGGAACAATAGACCGCTGTTACGGGGGCATTCACTGCAGATGCAAAATGCATCGGGCCAGAATCATTAACGTAATTCATCAGTGCATCCTGCTGAAGAGCCACCGATTGCAGTAAACTCAGTTTTCCACACAAACTGATTAATTGATCAAGCCTTCCTGTTTCCTGAATGATCTCATCAGCCAAAGCCGCGTCAGAAGGTGCACCAATGATATAAACCTTTAAGGATAACGGCAGGGATTTGCAAAAACTGATCCATTTCTCTTTAGGATATTGCTTGGTAAACCACACAGAGGCAGGAG
Organism: Sphingobacteriales bacterium; assembly: GCA_031372815.1. Classification (GTDB taxonomy): domain Bacteria; phylum Bacteroidota; class Bacteroidia; order Chitinophagales; family Chitinophagaceae; genus Pollutibacter. Next base: position 11,283 of record JANMMA010000345.1, on the reverse strand, counting down.
CAATACAGATATAAGGAACCAACTTGTAAACCTTTACTTTTTCCATGGCGGCTGCACCGGGATACAACTTTGGAGATGACGCATTGGCGTCCGTAATATGGGCGATGAGCATTTGGTTCCGTTGAATCTCGTGCAACGGACGTTCGGATGTACTGATCAGGTGCGGAACACTTGTGCTGAACAAAAAACTAAAAGGATTCTTGTTGAACCCCGAGGTGGACTTTGCGCCGGAAAAAGCGGTCAGGAAACCTGTGGCCCCAAAACGTTGCATATTGATCACCAGGTCGTACCGCTCCTTCCTAACGGCATTGAGCAAACGAAAAAGTCCGCGATACTTATTAGTCTTTTTATCCCAGATCCGGATTTTACGGAGAAACGGATGATCCTCCAGCAACGCCTCATTTCCTTTTCGGACCATAAAATCGATCGCTGCTTCAGGGTAATGCTGATGCAGTTTTTCTGCCACAGCAGTTGATAACACCACGTCACCGATAAACGCCGTTTGGATGATCAGAAATTTTTTCTGCATGGATAACTATTCGATGGTCGAAATTATTGACTATTCCCCATAGGTTAGCGTGTTTCTCAAATACCCTTTATGTTTGCAAAAAAATACATCATGGCACAACGGGAACTGATCGAACAGGCATGGCACGACAGGGAATTACTGAAAGACGAGCAATACACGCTTGCCATAAAAGCTGTGATCGAAGAACTTGATAAAGGAAGGCTAAGGGTGGCAAGCCCAACTGATCAAGGCTGGGTGGTTAATGAATGGGTGAAACAAGCTATTTTGTTATACTTTGGCGTACAGCCGATGCAAACTTGGTCCATTCCACCATTTGAGTTCTATGATAAAATGCTCCTTAAAAAACATTACCAGGCTCTAGGGGTAAGGGCAGTACCGCATGCCATTGCCCGTTATGGAGCCTACCTCGCAAAGAATGTAGTACTGATGCCATCATATGTCAATATTGGGGCCTACGTTGATGAAGGGACGATGGTGGATACCTGGGCTACGGTGGGTTCTTGTGCACAAATCGGAAAAGGCGTGCACCTCAGCGGCGGTGTTGGAATTGGTGGAGTACTGGAACCCTTACAGGCCAGCCCGGTGATTGTTGAGGACGGCTGTTTTATTGGTAGCCGATGCATTGTTGTGGAAGGGGTAAGGGTTGAAAAAGAAGCCGTACTGGGAGCCAACGTTGTGCTCACTCAATCTACCAAGATCATCGACGTTAGCGGACATGAACCGATTGAATACAAAGGGCGGGTACCGGCAAGAAGTGTGGTGATTCCCGGAACCTACCAGAAGAAGTTTTCTGCAGGTGAATTTGGCGTGGGATGTGCACTGATTATTGGCCAGCGTAAACCAAGTACTGACCTTAAAACAAGTTTGAATGACGCCCTGCGAGATTTCAATGTTGCTGTGTAAATCAATGAGCTGAATCGCCTGTTCTGGCGGTGTAAAAAGATAAGTAGGATCATCGATTACAGAACCGAATCCGAGTCTAATATCTTATGCACATTCACGTATAAGGAACGGTTTTTGTTGACCTACATAAACGACTTTTTATGGAAAATCATATTTCAAAACTGGAACAACAACAACAATCTGTTTATCCGGGAGCCTATATTCCCATACTTCATCAGGAAGATGTGAAAGAAGCCTTAAAAGCCACCCGGGAGGGCACCATTGTTCAACCACCGGTCAACATCCGGGAGTTCAATGAATGTTATACTGTGGAAGTGTGCACACCCGGTCTGAATAGGGAAGATTTTCTGATCACCGTAGAAGATCAGTCGGTACACATCACTGTTTTACAAAAAGAGCTTATCCCTGAGAGTTCAACCCGGTTTCAATTACATGAATTTAACTATGAATGTTTTGAACGGGAGATCATGCTTCCCTTAAATGCCGATACGGAACAGACCAGGTCCGAATACCAAAATGGCCTTCTACATTTACTCGTTCCTAAAACAAATAATCCTGTAGATAAGGTCTCCATGGAGGTTGTCGTATATTAATTTGGCGCCTGACGAGGCCGCACAAATAGAAAGCCACCTGAAATAAGGTGGCTTTCTATTTGTGTAACATGCCGTTATAGTATTGTTTGGACAGGTATGATCTCGAAGTTTTGGTTGTACTTCATCATTTCCCGAAGAATTCCTATATGCGCTGATCCAAATAAAACGACAATCGTTTTTTCGTTACCATTAAGTCTTTTCATGATGTTCTCATAGATGATCATATTTCTCCTCCACCATTCTGAAGTCAGATAAGACCCAATATGGTTTCCCTCTTTTCCCGCTGCAAGAAAATCAAAGTACCAGCCTACCTGCAGTTCGTTCGCGGCAACAGAATTTTGTTCGATCAAAAGCTCCCTTATCGATTTGGCTTTTAATGACGTATTAAATGCAGTTTGAATACTATCGATGGAAGACTTCATTTTTCCCAGTAGATCAAACTGCTTTGCTTCAGTCATGGATGTCACCAGGCTGTCGAAAGGAAATTCCGCGTCCCTGTAATCAACCGCATACAACGTATTTAGGTTCAGCGCTTTTGCCAACCTGAAACCCAACTGGTGTACTTCACCTGCATTGAGGGTCAATGACCCATTTTTATATTTCAGCAGATTACTGTCTAACCTGGGCTGACCGCTTACGGGAACTTCTACAAAAATCATATCTGGCCTCACTCCTGCCAGTTTAGTTACTACCTCCATTACTTCGTTCTGCCGTTTGGAAGATAGGATATTGGCGTTTTCAAACTTTGCTACGTCAAGGCCGGGATTATCAAAATGAAATGTCCCCAACAAGTATACCCGGGTTTTATGTTTCTGTGCATCAACAGATAAGGAAAGGCAAATAAAGCAGGCTACCATAAAGATCTTAAGCATAAAAATGTTTTGTCTATCAGACTACAGGACTAGCCTGAAGGTTACTAATTACTGAAAAATACTCTCTGCGTATGACTAACGGATAGCATGCCGTAATAATAATGCTGATACATCGTTACTACAGTAAGAATATCCAGCAAAATGCGAAAAACCACCCTTTTTACTCTGCTGTTATTACCCATGGTAATAATGGCGCAGAAGTCGGTAGACCTTGACAAGTTCAGTTTTACCGTTCAGTACAGGTCACTCCCCAATGTCAGGATCGACAGTTCCTATCGCACGTATAATGTTGAGGTAGAATCCACTAAGTTGATGGCCTCCTTTATGAAAGATCTGAATCCTGAAAGAATGGTAGTGCTGGAAGGATGGCGAAAACTGCCAAAAAATGGTCATCTACAGGTTAAGGTATCTCTTGATGACCTTCTCCCTGAGTCATTCTCTACTAAAGAGCGTATTGAAAATATCAAAGATAAAAATGGTGTGATAACAGGTACCAAAACCTATTATTCACAGGAAGTTATTTACACTTTCGCGGCCAATGCGATCATTACAGATTATAAAGGTGTGGTGATGTCTGAACGGATGTTATCTAACCGTGGTAACAAAATGACCTACCGCAGTCCTGAGTTTCCCATTAAGGCAGTTGCGGAAGGATATTTCATGATTAACTCTATGAAACTGACCGACGAACTGTACAGGTCTAATGTCACCAGGGTGATGCAGAACCTGGGCAACCAGCTAACCTATGATTTTGGCTATAACGCAGTAACGGTCAGTGATTACATGTGGATCATCGACAGCCGAAAACATCCTGAGTATACTGCTCACAGAAAGGCGTTTCAACAAATGAACAGCATATTGTTTGGCATGAATGCAGACACACCGATAGAAAATGTCCGCGAGCAAATGAAACCCGTCATTGCATATTTTGAAAGCATCAAAAAAAGATATTCATCTACCAGTAAGCATGACCGTAAGATCAGGTATGCCAGTTTCTTTAATCTTTCTGTATTGTATTATTATCTCGACGACCCACAGTCTATGATGAAGGAGGCGAATGGTCTTGTACTAAATGATTTTGACGCGAAAGACGGTAAAGCGTTTGAAGCATCTGCACAACGACTAAAGAACCAATTTCAAATGGCCAATATCTATACACGCCATTTCCCTATCAATATAAATTCTTATAAAGGTCCTTTCGAGAATACTACAAATACTGCAACTGCTCCTGTAGTAACCTGGATGGATTACTGATCTATTTAATATTATACATGATCAGGATGGATGGAAATCCATCCTTTTTCTTATAATGGAATATTACCATGCTTTTTGCGGGGCCTCTTGGCAACCTTGTTTTCAAGCATCGCAAAAGCCTTAATCAGTTTTCGCCTGGTATCTCTTGGTTCAATAACTTCGTCAATAAAACCCCGTTCTGCAGCAAGGTAAGGAGTGGCGAATTTTTCCGCGTACTCGGCTTCTTTTTCTATCAGCTTTTGTGCAGGGTCTTCAGCTTCGGAGATTTCTTTCTTAAATATTATTTCACTGGCACCACGTGCACCCATAACCGCAATTTCGGCAGTGGGCCATGCATAATTCATGTCGGCACCAATGTGTTTTGAATTCATCACATCGTACGCGCCACCATATGCTTTCCTGGTGATCACCGTTACCCTTGGCACGGTAGCCTCGCTTAATGCATAAAGCAATTTGGCGCCATTGGTGATGATACCATTCCATTCCTGGTTGGTCCCGGGAAGGAAACCGGGTACATCTACCAATACCAGGAGGGGAATATTAAAACAGTCGCAGAACCTCGTGAACCGCGCACCTTTTTTTGAGCTGTCAATATCCAGGACGCCGGCAAGGCTCATTGGCTGATTGGCAACAATACCGATACTCCTTCCGGCAAGTCTTGCAAATCCAACAACAATGTTGGTTGCATACTCTTTGTGTACTTCAAAAAATGACCCTTCATCGCAAATGCCTTCAATGACAAAGCGCATATCATAAGGCTGTGTGGCTTTCTGCGGAATAATGTCTTCAAGTAATTCCCTGGTTTCATCACTAAGGATGTAAGGTAGTTTCGGTCCCACATCCTCACAATTCTGGGGCATATAGCTCAGCAGTTTTTTAACCTGCATGATGCAGTCCATATCGTGCGCCGCTGTAAGATGAGTCACTCCTGATTTGGTAGAATGCGTAGACGCACCACCCAATTCTTCGGAGCTTACTTCCTCGTTGGTCACTGTTTTGACCACATTGGGACCCGTGACAAACATATAACTGGTATTTTCTACCATGATGGTAAAATCCGTCATTGCAGGCGAATAGACGGCACCGCCTGCGCAGGGTCCCATAATGGCAGAAATTTGAGGAATCACTCCCGAGGCCTGGACATTGCGGTAAAAAATATCCGCATATCCCCCCAGTGACCTTACCCCTTCCTGTATCCTTGCACCACCTGAATCATTCAGTCCGATCATCGGTGCACCGGTTTTCATGGCCAGGTCCATGATCTTGCAAATTTTTTCCGCGTGCGTCTCAGACAATGCACCTCCGAAAACTGTAAAGTCCTGTGCAAATACATAGACGAGTCTGCCGTTTACAGTACCATAGCCCGTGATCACACCATCCCCATAAAATTGCTGCTCTTCCATTCCGAAGTCTTTAGTGCGATGTAAGACCAATGCGCCGATTTCTTCAAATGACCCGGGGTCCATAAGCAGGCTGATACGCTCCCGCGCGGTAAGTTTGCCTTTTTTATGTTGCTTGTTATTGCGATCAACACCACCACCAATCCTGCCTTCTTTCAGTTTTTCCTGTAGTATTTCCTTTTTCGTCTTCACCTTTTTATTTTATTTATTACGTCAGCATCCCTATAAAAATATTCAACTACTCAGCCTTCTTTTCCAACTGGTGCTTTTGATTTCCACCGGATGCAGTAGCCTGGATTTTTCAACATAGTATTTCAAGGCAATCATTGCTGCTATTTCCGCCTTTTCTTTTTGCTTTTCTTTTATTTTCTCCGGTGAGTAAAATTTTTTGACAAAATGCGTATCGAACTGCCCACTCAAGAAAGCATCGTGCTCAAACACAAATCTGCCGAAGGGCAAGGTGGTGGATACACCTTCAATCCTGAAAGATTTGATGGCTTCCTTCATTTTCTCAATCGCCTCATTCCTGTTGGCGCCATGCGTTACCAGTTTGGCGATCATGGGGTCATAATAAATTGGTATCTGCATCCCTTCCGAATATCCATCATCCACCCGCACTCCTTCGCCTGAAGGTTTTTTATACCTGTCAAGCGTTCCTATGGAAGGAAGAAAATTATTCAAAGGATCTTCTGCATATACGCGAAGCTCAACGGCATGTCCATTAATTTTGATGTCATCCTGTCCATACCGCAGGGTTTCTCCACGGGCTATCCGGATTTGTTCTTCCACCAGGTCTATTCCGGTAATCATTTCTGTGACGGGATGCTCTACCTGCAAACGGGTATTCATCTCCAGAAAATAAAAATTCAACTGGTCATCCATTAGAAATTCTACCGTGCCGGTACTGGTATAACCGCAGGACTTAGCCACCATCACTGCCGCTTCTCCCATCTTCTGCCTGATCTCAGGTGTGAGGATGGACGATGGAGATTCCTCGACCACTTTCTGATGACGCCGTTGAATGCTGCATTCCCTTTCAAAAAGGTGAACCGTGTTTCCATAATGATCTGCCAGGACCTGTATTTCGATATGCCTCGGAGAACTCACATATTTCTCAATAAATACTGACCCGTCGCCAAAGGATGAAGTGGCTTCACTAATGGCCCGTTGCATCTGCTCTTCCAGGTCATCCTCACGGTCTACGATACGCATACCCTTACCCCCTCCTCCGGCGGATGCCTTAATCAACACAGGGTATCCTACTGAAGATGCAATATCTTTTGCCACCTCAACGTCAGTAATAGCCTGATCAATACCAGGCACCATGGGAATATTATATTTTTTAACGCATTCCTTTGCCGCCAGCTTTGATCCCATGATCCTCATGGCTTCAGGTCCGGGTCCGATGAAAATAATTCCTGCATCCATGACCTTTTGCGCAAAAATTGCATTTTCACTAAGGAAGCCGTAACCTGGATGAATACCATCTACCTTCAATTCCAGGGCATGCCTGATGATCTTATCACCGTCCAGGTAAGACTGTGCAGACGGCGGTGCACCAAGACAAACAGCCTCATCAGCATAGATAACGTGGGGGGATAAACGATCTGCTTCAGAATAAACGGCAACAGACTGAATACCCATTTTTCGGACGGTCCGCATAATACGCAGTGCTATTTCTCCCCTGTTGGCAACCAGTATTTTCTTCATGAAGTATTTTTATATTTCGTACCCGGCCGAATAGCATTAGTACGTTTATTCCAGTTCAATGAGTACCTGGCCTTTTATAACAGCCTGACCGGCATTTACCATGATCTTTTTAATAACGGCACTGGTGGGAATCATAATACTGTTCTCCATTTTCATAGCTTCCAGGATCAGTACTTTATCCCCTTCATTCACTTGCTGCCCTTCTACCACACTGATCTGCAACACAAGACCGGGCATCGGGGCCTTTACCTCACGGATATGCTTACCTGCAACCGAATGAAATCCCATCTTTTCCAGCATTTGGTCAAGTTCATCCCTGATATCAATTACAAACATTTCTCCCCCGACATCTATCTGCATTTTTTTACCCGTAGCATCTACATCAATTATTTTAGCAACAGCGGTACGGGAATGGTAGATCATATGATAACTACCATCCGCTGTTTTTACAATATCTGCATTGTCGACCGACGATTTATCCACATCAAAAACAAATCCATTAACGCCGACTGCATAATGTTCATGAGGCAAGTAATCCATGTTTATTTTTGAAAGGTTTTTTATCGAAACCGTAGCGTGATTTTTATGGCTACCCAGTCGACACAGAAATCTTTTTAAGATACAACTTTTTTGCTCCCATTATCGTAAATGAAATATCTTGATAAGGCTTTACGATTTAACTAATATAACATAGCAAATGAAAACATTATCGGTTATCTCTGCAGTATGGTTATGCCTGCTGGCATGCCATTCCAATCACCAGGAAAGTTCAGCTCCGGCCGCGCCATCAGGTGCATTTGACCTGCAACGACAAAAGACTTTCATCGACAGTGCAAACCTCAAATTTACCGAGGCCATCAGGGATGGTGATACCCTTGCCATTGAAGGAATGTATGGACCTGATGCAGAACTTATGTTATCGAATTTAGATGTCGTTCAGCGCCCAAAAATTAAGGAGGTCTTTGGTGAGTCCATTCGTCTTGGATTAAAACATTTCACTTTTATTACCACCGATGTAACTGGCAGCGCAGACCTTATTGTAAATACCGGAAAGTATGAAATGAAAACAAACGATATGGCCATTATCGATGCCGGGAAGTATGTAGTGGTATGGAAGAATTACGATGGTCAATGGAAAATATTCCGGGATATTGGTAATTCCAGCCTGCCGCTGGCGACTAATGGCCCCAAGTGACCGTTTTGCCAGTTCTGGCCGAGTTTCTCGCAGCGTCCAATATCCTTATCACCATTTCATTATTCTTCGGTGAGGAGAGGTCGAAGGGCTTCATTTGTATACTTCCGTTGATCACGTTGGCAAAATAAACAAACGGATCATTTCTGTTTTTTGGCAATGCAGGTGCATTTATTTCGATGGCCGAGGACTTCTCATTTTCCCGGTAGATCATCTTTGTCCCGTCTTTGCAAAACACGTAACCGGTTTTCCCATAAACCTCCATGTCCTTTCTGCTATATGGCCAATTCCAGGAGGCTTCTATGATAACCTGCGCTTTCGGATATTTAATTATGATAGTTGCCTCGTCTTCCACCTTGGGATATAGTTCCGGCTTAATCTGTTGGGTGATGGCAGTAACGGAGACTGGTATTTCCCCATGCATTAGCCAGGTGGCAATATCTGCACCATAACATCCGAAATCAGTAAGCGCGCCACCCCCGTTGAGCTTCGGGTCAGTGAGCCATTCCAGAAATTCGGGATTGCAGCCAATCTCTACCGGACCAGAATGACCTGTATGAAAAACGATCTTGCGAAGATCACCAATCTTTCTTTCGGTTATGGCTATCCGGTAGGCCTCTTCCTTGGAGCCATACCAGGTGGTTTCGTAATTGGTAAGCAAATGAATTTTATACTTTTTTGCCAGCGCAATCATTTTTGATGCATGTTCCATATTTACGGCCAGTGGCTTTTCCACCATTACGTGGATGCCTTTCGGCGCACAGTATTCCACTACTTTAAGGTGATCATAAATCGTATTGAAGGCCAATACAGCTTCAGGCTTAGTATTGCTGATCATTTCTTCCATAGAAGCATACACCAGTTTCATATCGTAGCCGTGTTGCCTTGCATACTGTTCTGCGAGCGCACGGTTCGGCTCGGCAATGCCCACAATGTCAATATCACCAAGTTTCTCTCTCCCAAGTATTCCATGCACATGGGTATGAACCAATCCAACGATACCCACCTTCAGTGGTTTGGCCTTGTCTTGTGCCGGTAAAATCTGCGCCACCAGCAACAGAATAAAAAGACAAATGGATCGCAATGTCATATTACAATTTTGGTAAAGATAAAACCTTTAATTGCTGTAAATCCAATGATAAACTTGATCAAATAATGGGAAACGGGAAAAAATAAAAGCGCGAACACAAAACTTTGTTATCTTACTATTGAGTCATCCTAGCTCCTCCCCCTCCTGGGAAATACTGATGGAAAATTTGCTTCGCCCGATATGTAGTTGAGTATTTTCTGAAATTAATTTATTCTTCATTGTAGATCATTCACATAGTGAATGTGCAAATATTTTTTTAACCCCAAACCATCTCACATGAAAAGGATCCTATTATTATTACTTATGTCCTCAACGATTGGCGTTTATGCCCAAAAAACTGACCTGCTTAGCGTTAATACGGTTAAACCAAAAAAAGGCCAGAAAATGGCCTTTGAGGCAGCTTGGAAACAACATTTGGCCAAATTTCACACTACCACAGCACGGGTTGCAGTCTATGAGATTATAAACGGCCCGAATATTAGTAGCTACCATGTGGTGAATAGTGGAAGATCATATGCAGATTTCGACAAGGAAAGGGCCGATGCTGTTGCCCATAACCTTGACCTTGACAAAAGTTTTTTCCCTTTTCTGGAAGAAAGTACAAATAGTACATATCGTTTTATGGATAGTTTAAGTTTAAGACCCGACACTACCAGTGAAAAATTCATCGTTACAGTGCGACACCAGAACTGGGACCTTGACGAAGCAGCTATGAGGACAGAACTTTCAAGGTCAGTCACTGTTCAGAAAACTATGACGGGAGGATTCTGGTCACATTTAAGTTACAATTACTTTGAGCAGTTGTATGATGGATCAGACCCGGTGACTGTTAGTATACGTGCCCTCAAAGACGGGTTTAAATCCCTTGAAGCTGATTATTATGGCAAAGACCCGGCGGGACTACCCAGTTTCAGGGATACTTACTCCAAAATGTACGGAAATGCCGCGTGGGATGCCAGGACTAAACTCATGGATAAAGCCGTTGCCAAAATGGAAGTATACCTAATGAAATACAGAAAAGACCTAAGCTCGCAATAGTTGATAAGAAATGTAAAGCCCCGGAAGACTTTCGGGGCTTTCTTTTTTAAATATCAACGTGCAATTGAAACAAAAACTGTCAGGGTCATTTGACATATGATAGAATTACAATAAGCATTCATATTCCGTGGTTGCAATGTACTTTCACCGCATGCATCCTCATATTCAAAAATTATTACAGTGTATTGACCTGGAAGAAGGCGAGCAGGTACAACGGTTCAGGCTCGACCAACAACACAGCCTGCGCACCCTTAAAAGCGAAGGCCTTGCACTCCATCCCATCACTGTTACCCGCAAAAGTTTCGGATATGCGGATTATCCGGAGATCAGTTTCCGTTTGCCTTTTCCTGCAGAAACAAACCTTTTCAGGGACGGCGCTGCCATTGAATGCTTTGTTAGTGGCGAAGAACCCGTTAAAGGCATACTCATCAGCATGGAAGGTAAAGCGGGTGAGTTCAGGTTGTTCGCACCTGACTATCCAGACTGGATAGAAGATGACGGTGTAGGGATAAAACTTGCTCCCGATACCCGCACCAGCAGCATTATGAAGAAAGCATTAGAACAATTGGAGGATAATAAATCGTTGTTCCCTTTATTCCAGCTGATACATGATAAAAACTCAATACTCCCCCAGCCTTCCCCTGTAAACGATGATATATTAAAATTGCGAAATAAGGACCTTAACAAAAGCCAGCAGCAGGC
>JANMMA010000285.1:0-5371 GCA_031372815.1 Sphingobacteriales bacterium | reverse complement strand
CGCCTCTGTTGGGATTTCATATTTTTCAATCAGGTGCCTATAAGCCTCATTATCAGTCAAATCTCTTCCTTCGAAATAGAGTGCTTTTTGAAGGTCCGTTGCAAAATTTATCGTGTCGTCGGGATAATAATCCCTGAATATAGCCATGGCTATCGCCGGCTTCTCCGACGAGGGATACCAGTCGCTTTTAACACGATTTAGGATATGCCAAAAATAATATTAACCCAATTTTATCCCGGTGAGCGATTCCACCCTTTCATATGAATCTGCAATATAACCTGCCATCCTACTGATATGGTGTGCTGACTCGACCGGAATCATACCGCCACTAAGGGTTTCAAACTGTACGGTTTCTTTATACTCGGCATAGATGCGAGATATCACCGGACTAAATCCATAGCACCATCCGCAATAAGCATCATAGCAATAAATAATAGTTGGCTTCATCAGCAAAAATAAAGAAATACCCAGCGGTTAACCTTGAGTATTTCACCATATTCCTTCGATGGTTACTCATCAGGTATTTCTCCATACCATCAAACCATAAAAAAGAATTATTTTCAGAAAAAAGCTCCCATGGCTACTTCCCGCAGGAAATTTATCAGTAATGCAAGTTTGCTTGCTCCTGGCCTGTCCCTTTCTGCATTTGCTGGAAACACCCCCCCTGGTAAAAAATGGAGTGTTGTTTGTGTCGGCGGCCATCCTGATGACCCGGAAAGTGGCTGCGGAGGTACACTGTCAAAGCTGGCTAACGCGGGTCACCAGGTCACGGTAATATACCTTACCCGTGGTGAAGCAGGTATTGCCGGCGCATCACATACTGATGCTTCGGTTACCCGAACCCGTGAGGCTGAATTGGCTTGTAAAATAATGAATGCAAAGCCCATCTTCGCCGGACAAATTGATGGCGACACTGTTGTAAACAATGAGTGGACCAGTAAAGTGAGAAAACTTATCGAAACCCAGAACCCCGATATTGTTTTTACACATTGGCCGATTGATTCACACAAAGATCACCAGGCTGCCAGCATGATGACTATACAAGCCTGGATGCAGGGCGGTAAAAAGTTTCAACTTTATTTTTTTGAAGTCTGCCTTGGTGATCAGACTCACATTTTCAAGCCAACAGATTATATCGATATTACTGAAGTAAGGGAGCAAAAACGTAAAGCCGTGTATTGCCACACCAGCCAGAACCCGGCAGGGATTTACGAAGCAAACGATTGTAATCACAAAAAAATGGAAGAGTTCCGAGGCATGGAGATTAATGTGGCGGCTGCAGAAGCCTTTGTGAAATGCGGACCGTTAGATTTAACAATGCCGCTTTGAGCTAGTGAATGAAATCGAGTATGGAATGATCGTTGTACCGTTGAATGGACTAGGACTTTTAACTAATTAATTAAGGTGTCAATATAGATCCCAAATTCAGTCATGCCTTTAAAAAACGCCTTCAGAATCGTTTCATTTTTATACCCGAGCGGGTATAAAAATATGCCATAATTCAGGCCTCTAAAAATACAGTAACGAATCTGTAGGCGGAAAAGTCTTCAACTAGGCCTCAAACTTTACCGCATCAATGTTGAAAAGCTCGTGGTTCCTGCCAGTTTTTGTACGATAAAATTCCTTAATGACGGCAAGGTCCTTTTCAACATCGCCAGAAGGATATAACACGGGGCCAAAGCCAGACTCTTTATTTTTATAATCCAGGTAGCCCATCAATATGGGCACTTTGGCGCCAACAGCTACGTAGTAGAAACCACTCTTCCATTTTTCAACCCATTTTCTTGTCCCTTCTGCAGGAATCATCAGGTACAAGTTTTCCGAATGGTTGAATTTTTCAACAATAGCCTCCACCAGGTTCTGACTTTTTGTGCGGATCACCGGTATTCCGCCGGTAGCATTTAAAAGACCCTTTAGTGGAAATTTGAACAATTCTTTTTTGGCCAGGTAATTTACCGGCAGGCCCAGAATGTCATAAGTGCCCAGTGCATATACAAAATCCCAGTTTGAAGTATGGGGTGCAGCAATGACGACACATTTTTTAATCTCAGGTGGAATCGTCCCGGTAACCTTCCATCCTTTCATTTTGTACCAAAAGGCAAATAATCGTGTAAGCATTTGTTCTTTTAAAATGAATGACTTGCGCCCCTAAATTGCGCGATCGTTTTACTGTAAACTCGAAAATTGCGCTGCTAACCTTTGCGATCATTTTAAAATCATCCGCCAAACAGCCTTGAACCCTCAATGTGCCTCCAGCCAATTTTCCCCAACACCAGCTTCGGCAATCACCGGAACATTATTGGGCAGTAATAAGGCCGATTGCATTTTTTCCAAAACGAGTGGCCGCAGCTCTTCCGCTTCTTCACGCAATACATCAAATACCAATTCATCATGCACCTGCAGGATCATCCTGCTTTTAAAACCCTGCTTTTTCATCGCGTCCTGCACCTTTACCATCGCCATTTTGATCATATCAGCCGCAGTTCCCTGAATCGGAGAATTAATGGCATTTCGCTCTGCAAAACCGCGTACTGTAAAATTGGCACTGTTGATATCCTTAAGCCACCTTTTTCTTCCCATTAGCGTCTGCACGTAACCGTTATCCCTGCAAAAAGCAATAGTGTCTTCCATGTATTTCGTAATGCCATGGAATTCTTTTTTATAATTATCGATAATACCCTTTGCTTCAGTACGCGTAATGCCAAGGTTATCTGCCAATCCAAAAGCTCCCTGTCCATAGATAATGCCGAAATTCACACTCTTGGCTTTATAGTGCATTTCCTTGGTAACGTCAGCTTCTTCAATACCATACACCTTTGCCGCAGTGGCAGTATGGATGTCTTTACCCAGCCTGAAGGCCTCACACATGTTCGGATCACCGCTAATCGCAGCAACAATTCTTAGTTCGATCTGTGAATAGTCTGCCGATAACAACACATAATCTTTATCCCTCGGAATGAATGCCTTACGGATCTCTTTACCTTTTTCAGAACGGATCGGAATATTCTGGAGATTAGGATTGTTACTCGCCAGCCTTCCGGTTACGGCAACCGCAGATCCATATGTGGTATGAACCCTGCCCGTACGGGAATTGATTAGTTGAGGCAGTGCATCTACATAAGTAGATTTCAGTTTGGTCATCTCCCTATATTCCAGCACGTCGGCAGGGACCGGATGGAGGTGAGATAATTTCTGCAACACATCTTCCCCTGTTGCATACTGCCCGGTCTTTGTTTTTTTTGCTTTGGGGTCGAGCTTAAGTTTATCAAACAATACTTCTCCAAGCTGTTTGGGAGAGGATAAATTAAACCTCACTTCAGCAGCAGCATATACCCTTTCTTCCGCCGCCTTTGCAATCTTGTCCAGTTCTTTTGAATATTCATTGAGGAAGCCTTCATCAATTCTTACACCTTCAAACTCCATATCTTTCAATACCTGTACGAGCGGATTTTCAACCTCATAGAATACTTTCTCTACTTCTTTTTCTTTGATGCTGTTGACAAAAACGTTTTTCAACTGAAGCGTTATATCTGCATCTTCGACAGCATATTCTTTTATCTTTTCTGCGTCAACATCACGCATATTGCCCTGGCCCTTTCCCTTTTTACCAATCAGTTCTTCGATATGCACGGGCTCATAACCCAGGTATTGTGCGCTCAGGAGATCCATACCCCGTTTGCCTTCCGGCTCTATCACATAGTGCGCCAACATCGTATCAAAAACTTTCCCCTTCAATTCAACACCATAACATTTCAACATCAGCAAATCATATTTCAGATTCTGCCCCACCCAGGTCACATCTTCTCTTTCAAACACTGGGGCAAATGCTTTAAGGATATCGTTGCAGGCTTCTCGGTTAGTCGGACAGGGAACATAATATCCTTCGCCTGGCTTCCAACAAAAACTAAGACCTACTAATTCTGCCTTATTTGCGTCTATGCCCGTTGTTTCTGTATCAAAAGAAATTTCAGTTTCCTTCATCAACAAATCCAACAGTGTTTTATATTCTTCCGCAGCATTGGCCACACTGTAATGATGTGTTGTATTGTTGATATTTCTATCCGCTGGCAACCCTGTTGAAAATGTCTCTTCGATACCAGTTTGCTCTTCTGTTGATGAAGTTTTAAGCGGCACCGGAGCAACCGGATTTCCAAAAAGATCCTGCTGCACACCAACACTGGACTTACTGTCGAAAATATTAAAGTCTTCCCCGATGATTCTTTTTCCCAGCGTTTTGAACTCCAGCTCTGTAAAAATTTCCTTCAACGCATCACGATTCATCTGTTTTACCTTGAAGTTTTCTTCATGGAATTCTACAGGCACATTGGTGATAATGGTCGCCAGTTTTTTACTCATTACAGCAAGGTCTTTCCCGTTCTTAACCTTCTCTCCCACGGCACCCTTAATGTTTTCGGCGTTTTCCAGAATATTTTCAACGCTATGATACTCTGCTATAAGTTTCGCTGCGGTTTTTTCACCGATGCCGGGAATACCGGGGATATTATCTACCGAATCACCCATCAACCCAAGGATGTCAATGACCTGTGAAACGTCTTTGATGCCCCATTTCGCGCAGACTTCTGCCGGGCCAAGTATTTCAAACTCGCCACCCTGATATGGGGGTTTATATATTTTGATGTGCTCACTGACCAATTGACCATAGTCTTTATCAGGGGTCACCATGAAGACCTCATATCCTTCCCTTTCTGCTTTTTTGGCCAGTGTTCCGATGACGTCATCTGCTTCAAATCCGTCCGACTCAATAATCGGAATATTAAGTCCGGCAATGATTTTTTTAATATCCGGAATTGATTCAAGAAGATCTTCAGGAGCCTCCTGGCGATTGGCTTTATAGGCTTCAAATTCAGTGTGCCGTTCAGTGGGGGCAGCTGTATCAAAACATACCGCCATATGCGAAGGTTTCTGTTTTGCTAATAGCTCTGCGAGTGTATTGGTAAACCCAAATTGGGCATTTGTATTTTTACCCTTGCTGGTAATCCTTGGATTCCTGATCAGGGCATAGTAAGCCCGAAAGATCAGGGCAAAGGCATCCAATAAGAAAAGTTTTTTTTCCATGCGAAAGAGAATTGGCGGATTGACGAATTGACGAATTTACGGATTTGCCCATTTACGCATTTGCGAATTACCGGTTTAATTAAATAATACGTTAGTGCACAAAACGATTAATTCGCGAATCCGCTAATTCGCTAATCCGCCAATTCGCCAATCCGCTAATTCGCCAATCCGCTAATCAAAAACGTGTTTCCAGAAAATGGGGTAGCATTTTTCTCCACGTGGGCCAGTCATGTTTTATATCATGGCCCCAAAGATCCAGTTCATGCGGGATTCCTTTGCTATGCAGAACATCGGA
>JANMMA010000342.1:0-6733 GCA_031372815.1 Sphingobacteriales bacterium | reverse complement strand
TGGAACGGATTTGTCAAAGTCGGTACGTATTTCCGCATTGAACTCTTTATCCCTGGCTTTGAAGCCATGATAAGCCAGCCTGATATATTCCTCGGTTAACACATTGATATCTGTCGGCTCCTTTTGTCCATTGCTTAGACGCGAATGTTGAAGCATCGACTTTACAATAGCACCGGCCCGTTTACCATGATCCATTATCTTTGCCAGGTTTTGTTGGACATCCCGGGAAATGATTTTTGCTTCTTCATAATTGCCCGAATCAATTTCCAATTTCATCTCATCAACCAATTCATGGCTCACCTCTGAAAAATTGTTGACGAAATTTAATGGGTTCTGAATTTCATGCGCAATTCCTGCAGTCAGTTCGCCCAGAGAAGCCATTTTTTCTGACTGAATCAACTGCGACTGTGTAGATCTGAGTTCCGTCAAGGTAGTTTCGACTTTCTCTTTTTGTTGAATTAACTGTGCATTTGTCTTTTGCTTATTCCTGTTATTTCGCCACTGTATAAATACAATAGCCAATATGGCCAGTATAGCAATTCCCAGGACGGCGATGGCAAAATATTGCATTGCCCTTGTGCGCTGAGCTTGTGCATCCTTTTTTTCCTGTTCAGCCTTTGCTATAGCATCTTTCTTATCAAAATCATATTGCATTTTTGACTGCACTGCCTTCCTGCTATTTTCCTCATTGAACAGCAAGTCGCGATAGAATATATACTTTTTATAATGATCGTAAGCCATTTTGTAGTTTCCCTCAATACTGTCAAGCTGAGAAAGGCTATAGTAAGTGGTTAGCAGGCCCGACCTGCTATTGCTTTCAGTATACAATCTCAATCCTTCTTCCATAAATATCCTGCCTTCCCGGATTCTGCCCAATTTCATATGCACCCTGCCCATACTGACATCTAATAACGCTATGTTGTAAGTGGACCCTGAAGATTTACTACTTTTAAAAGCATTGTTATATGCTCCCAGGGCTTCCGCATATTTTTGATCTGAACCCAGCCTATTTCCCTGAGCAAAAAAATACTGGCCCTGTTTTTCGTGAATGTTACCAATGATGATATGAGTGGAGGTAATGTCACCAGGCAAACTCAATTCCTGAAACATCTTCAATGCAATCGCACCTTTTTGCAAAGCTTCGGTGTAATTGTCCATCTGTAAGTACGTTGCAGCGAGTTTTCTATTGGACATAGCAATGCCCCATGTGCCATTTCCCGCGGTGATATTCTCGAAGGATCGTAATGCCAATTGATGATATTTTAGGGCTTCAGTTTTAATTCCATTCGTCAGATAGTAGTCACCGATAGATTGGTATGTTTGCCCCAGCCCAAACTGGTCTCCCGATATTTCGAAGATTCTGGCAGCAGAAAGGGTAGTATTTAACCAGTCAGGGAGATTCTCCTCAGCTTTAAAGGTGTTTGCAATGTCAAGGTACGTGTAGGCTACGCCAGCTTCGTCCCTCATTTGTTCCCGAATCTTTAAAGCTTTTGAATAACTTATCCTGGCAGTTGAAAATTGCCCCTGAGTTACCTCAATAATGCCGAAAAGACTATAAGCAGATGCTTCGCCATTTAAAAATGTCAATTTCTTTGAAAGCTTCAGTGCCCTATCCACAAGAATCTTTGCACTATCAATATTCGATATTTCAATATCGGCGAGCATCAACAGTGTATTTACTTTATTGGTATCATCTGGCTGGTATTGCAGGCTTTGTCGAAGATTAACAGAAGTACACTCATCCATCCAATTGAACACAACAATATTTATCGTAGTATCCCTTCGAATTGGAGTAGACCTGTTTTCCACTTCTTCACAAGAATATCCTTTCTCAACTTTTTGCCAATCGCCCCTGGAAAATTTGTATTCAAAATTGCCTTGGGGGACGTTTATAACAATAGATTTATGATTGGAATCCACAAACTTCAACATAAAGTTTTTGTCGCCCGGATTCCAATTGTTGAAAGCGCCAGTAATAAATATACTATCATGTGTTTGAAAAGATTTCTCCTCTAACACAATACGAACCTTATACTGCGCATTGAGGCAGTTGCAGATAACCAGTGATATCAACAGCAGAATCGTATTTTTCATTGTTGATTTTTGAAAACGATCAGTCGAACTGTAAATCTACTATTTCTCAAGACCGGAAAAGCAGCGCGGTATCAAGACAAAGGCAATTCAACCGTAAAAACAGAACCTTCATGGCAAACAGCATTTTGGCAAACGATCAGCACACTAATAATGTCCACTATATTTTCAAACTTCAGCATTTCAATATTCAATCTTCGATGGTAATACGGTCGCACAGGTTTCTGTTTATGCTCCCAATAGCATCACATTTCGTTACCCAAAGGGCAGCTCAACAATAATATCAGTTCCTTCACCTTCTTTCGATTCAACGTTAATATTTCCTCCATGCGCCTTCACGATATCATAGCTTAAACTGAGTCCCAGTCCTGTTCCCTGGCCGCTTGGCTTGGTGGTAAAGAATGGATTGAAAACTTTGTCTTTAATTTTCTGAGGGATGCCGTTTCCGTTGTCTTTCACACTTACAGAAAACTGCCTACCTTCTTTTCTCGTACTCACCGTCACAGTGGGCTCGTAGTGGCTTCCATCGGGAGTTTGTCTATGCCTTTCATTCACCGCATAAAACGCATTGTTGTATAAGTTTAGGAGCACTCTTCCTATATCCTGGGGAATGATGTTGATGCTGCCGATGGCTTCATCGTACCTGGTAACAATCCCGCAATTAAAATTCTTGTCTCTAGCCCTGATGCCATGATACGCAAGACGCAAATATTCATCGACTAATTTATTGATATCAGTTGATTCTTTTTGTCCTTCGCTTCGCCGTGAATGTTGCAACATTCCTTTCACAATGGCGTCAGCACGCTTACCGTGGTGGTTTATTTTTTGTTGATTATCTTTTATACCGTTTGCAATCGCTAAGGCCTGCTCATTATTACCAGCTTGTAGTTCTTCCTTTAATTCATCAATCAATTCATTATTCACTTCAGAAAAATTATTGACGAAGTTTAGGGGGTTTTGTATCTCATGAGCAATGCCTGCGGTGAGTTCGCCAAGAGAAGCCATTTTTTCCCGCTGGATTAATTGTACCTGGGTGGCACTTAATTCGTGGTATGCTTTTTCAATTTCTTTTGCCTGGGCCAACTCGCGGGCCCTTGTGCGTTCACGTTCTTTCTCAATGACTCTCTTACGCTGGATGCGGTCGGTTAAGATTATGATAGCTATAAAAAATACACTATACATACTGTAAGCCCACCAGGTGCGCCACCATGGAGGCGTAATAATAATTTTAATAGATTTCTCAGCCCACAACCCATTGCTGTTAGCCGTTTTAACCTGGAAAACATAATTACCAGGTGGTACATTAAAGTAAAAAGCTGTCCGTTCTGCACCTGCCTGTCGCCAATCGTCATTATACCTTTGCAACCTGAAAAAAAGTTTATTCTCCTCGGGGTTATTATAATCTATACCTGCAAAATCAAAGGAAAATACATTTTGATCATAATTCAACGTGATTTCATCTACTACAGATAAGGGTTGAAACAATGGGCCATTTTTGGTTGGTTTTACTTTTTGATTTGCTAACCAGAAGCTGTTAATAACGATTTGTGGAGGCTGCAAACTTCTGGGAAACTGATCAGGAAAAAAGAAATAATAACCTGTGGAATTACCAAAGAAAAGTTCCCCGTCTTGTCCTTTATACCCGGAAAAATAACCAATGTCAGTAAAACCAGGGATGCCGTATTTTACTCCATAGAGGCTGGTTTGATTTCTTTTAGCGTTAATACGCATAATTCCCTCACTTGCACTTATCCAGAGATTTTTATGATCGTCTTCCAAAATGTTCCATACGTTCTTAAATCCTTTAGGAAACCCGGGATCTACAAAAGAAACAAAACTGTCTAAAGCATGATCAAACCGGTAAAGCCCGTTTATCGATCCTACCCAGAGCACGCTGTCAGTGTCCTGATAAAACTTTAGAACACCATTCATATCCAGGTCTGATTTTAACTTACTTATTTTTTGATCAAATTGATGAAAGCCCATTCCATAAACCACAAATCTTTCCCAGCCATCCTGATAAATTCCCGGTTGGGGGGGATCTTTGGGTTCAAACAGGTAATGGGTAAATTTTCCGGTCTTTCTGTTCAAATAATCTAAATCATTAAATTGACCTATCCATAAATTTGATTCAGAATCAACATACACCTGAACGATATAATCAGAAAATAAACTGTTGCTGTTTTTCGGATCATGACTGTAACGTGTAAATGTTTGTTTATCCCTGTTTAACATATTCAATCCCTTATTAGTACCTATCCAAATATTTCCTTCCCTGTCCTTTCTAATAGTATTAATAATATTGTTGCTTAAACTCGCCTGATTGTTCGATTCGTTAACAAAGCGACGGATGGTTCCTTTATTTCGATCGTATCGGAGAAGGCCTTTAACGGATCCAATCCAAAGTATATTTCCCGGTTCCTGCACAAATGCGTTAACAGTTCCTTCAGGAAGTGTATGATGGGGAATACGCTTTTGAAAAGGGTTAATCCGATACAAGCCACCTTGAATAGTACTCATCCATATTACCCCATCTCTGGAAGAATATATTGACCAGGGCCCATCATCAAAAAGGCTATCGGGTTGTTGCCGGCCTTCATAGTGAGTAACCAGTCCGGTTGTTGGATAATAAAGATTCAGCCCTCCTTCATAGCTTCCAATCCAGATAGACTCAGTTGCATCTTCATTAATAAATGTAACGCCGTCTGTGGTTCTCCTTCTTTTAAGATAAGGGCGACTCACCTTTTCGGGGTTGTGGGGGTCATACATATGCCTTGTAAAAGTACCTTTTGCACGGTCCATGGTATGTAAGCCGTCTCCAAAGGTGCCAACCCAAAAGTTATCTTTGCTATCTTCGTAAATAGCCCTGATCTTATTGTCTATAAGGCTATTCGTATCTTTCGGGTTGTGCATGTAGCGAATAAAAGTGCCTGATTTTTTATCAAGCTTATTGAGGCCTCCGTGGCCGGGTGGGGTACCATCGCCTGGAAATGGACTTCCGGTGCCAACCCATAAAATGCCCTGGCGATCGTCATATAATGCCCTTACCTGGTTGTTGCTTAAACTGGTTGAATCATGTTGTTGATGTTGATAACGTGTAAATTTTCCGGTTTCCTGATCCAGCTTGTTTAGCCCACCGTGAGTACCTACCCAGATAACTCCATCACGGTCTTCAATTATTACAGTACAGGTGTTGTTGCTGAGGCTGGTTGAGTCCTTAGGATTATTACGAAAATGCGTGAAAACATCTGTTAACGGATCGAAGCGGTCTAGTCCTGAATCAAAAGTGCCTATCCAAATAATTCCCTTTCCATCAATACAAATTGATTCGAGATGATCAGATGCCAATGATTGAGCGTTGGAAGGATCATTTTTATAAGATGTGAAATTATAGCCATCATAACGATGAAGCCCTGTAGCAGCGAACCACATATAACCTTCTTTATCTTGGGCTATACCTTTAACCATTTCTATTCCTTCTTCTGCAGCAACCTTATTAAACACAAGCTGCTGTGCATTCAGCGTATAAATTTGCAGGCTTAATTGTATAAATGTCAGAAGACCAAGCCGAAGAAGATAAATTTTCATATGCTATGATTTGAAAATTATGAAAGGAAAATCTTCAACAGGACACTTTTGGGCTCTTAATTCTTTGTCTAAATTTATTTATAAATATGGCAATTTCATAATAAACTCCGAACCTTTACCTTCTTTCGTTTCCACTTTTATTTCCCCTCCATGCGCCTTCATAATATCATAGGCCAATGATAAACCCAACCCTGTCCCCTGCCCAGTCGGCTTTGTCGTAAAGAATGGTTGAAAAATTTTATCTAGAACTCTTTGCGGAATGCCGTTACCGTTATCGCCAACTCTTATGCTGATCTCGCCGCCAACCCCTCTCCCTTGGAGAGGGGAGCGGATCGTGCTAACTGACACAGTTGGCTCATAATCGTTGCCATTTTGTTTTTTCTTTTCTGCCACTGCATAAAATGCATTGTTGTATAAGTTCAACAACACTCGTCCGATATCCTGTGGAATGATATTGATGATGCCGATGGCGTCATCAAAATCAGTTTTTAATGTTGCATTTAATGATTTGTCTTTTGCTCTTAATCCATGATAGGCCAATCGCAGGTATTCATCTGCTAGAGCATTAATATTTGTTGCTTCTTTTTTTCCTGTGCTTGTTTGTGAATGTTGCAACATGCCTTTTACAATAGCCTCTGCACGTTTGCCATGATGATTTATTTTTCGTTCATTATCTATTACATCCTTAGCAATTACTTTTACTTCATCATAATTTGATTTTTGAATCTCTTCAATTAATTCTGCAAGCAATTCGGCATTAACATCAGAAAAATTATTCACGAAGTTCAGCGGGTTTTGCATTTCATGTGCAATGCCTGCGGTGAGTTCTCCAAGGCTTGCCATTTTTTCGGATTGGATGAGTTGCCTCTGGGTAGTCTTTAATTCATTTAGAGCTTGCTGTATTTCACTGTTCTTCTCCTGAAGTATATAATTTGTATTTTGTTTTTGGCGATTTTTCCGGTAAAGTAAGAGTCCGATAATACTAAATACCGCAATCAATGCTATGATGGCAGTTGTTTTTAGTTTACCCTCCTTTTCAACTCTATTTTGCTCC
>JANMMA010000232.1:0-2726 GCA_031372815.1 Sphingobacteriales bacterium | reverse complement strand
ATATACGCAGTATTTCATGGCAGATAATTTTTGAGTTTGATTATAGGTTATACCTGTCAATGTTTGGGTTTAACTTTTAATGCTTTGAAAATTCCAGTTTGCTGAATGAGATAAACCTGTCATTGTTTGGGTTTTACTTTTGTTGCTTTGAAAATCCCGTTTGGCTGAATGAACTGAACCGCATCAATTTCTTTTTTATCATTGGCCAGAAATTTCAGGGAATAGCCGGAGATCGACTTCAGATTGAATTCGTCTGGTTTTACCGGAACCAATTCATATTCCGGCTGACCCGGGACAAACAGGAATAAAGTTGAGTCGCCTTTCAGGTAAACCTTTGTCTTCATACCGCTCAACTCATATTCGCCGATAAACATTTCAAGGTCCTCTTTTTTAAGGCTTATAGTGACGATTTCTTTTTGAAACTCAATCTCGTCTACACTGCTTTCCAGTGAAATTTTGATAGATGAAATATCGCCTTTGGCGTTTATTTGGAAAATAAACTTCTGCGGGTTTTGTCCGCTTTCAATGTTACCATCATCATCGAGTTTCAGAGCATTGAAAACATCATAGTGGTAATGGCGGAGGCGCATATTGATTTTATGGAACGATGCGTTAAGGCTGTCACCTTTCCTGGTTACAACCATCTTCCCATAGCCCTCATTGGTGTAAATACCTTGGTAGTCAGATATTACGTGAGATGGTTTTGTGCCTAGCTTACGGTTAAGGCTATCCGAATTTTGCAAGGTAGCTGTTGCCTTTTTATTTTTTTCTATTTGTGTTTTAATGATTTTATCCCAGTTTCTATACGGCAGGCTTAGCATTCTATCAGATATGGTATTTCTGATCAGGGAAGGCAGGGGAGATCCATTCTGGTTGGTGAGCACTACAATGCCGATGCTGTCTGAAGGGAAGAAAGAGGTATTTGCCGCAAATCCATCAATATTTCCGCCATGCTCAACGCGATAGTGACCACGGTATGAACTGAGGAACCATGCTAATCCATAATTGGAAAACTGTACATCAGGGGTTTCGGGTGTGGGAAGCGCAGCACTGATCACCATTTGGGATGACAGAGCTTCGGTTACATAATTCGCAGGAATAATTTCTTTGCCGTTGTATTTACCTCCATAGATCCATGTGGTTACCCACTTGGTCATGTCTTTCACGTTTGAATTGATAGAGCCTGCAGGTCCCATCGCATCAATATTCATGTATTTCATCTTAACTATAGCCGAATCGTTTTTAACCCGGTAACCAATGGATGCATTGCTGCCAGTCTCCATGGCATTAATGGACGTTGCAGTGCTGGTCATTCCCAATGGTTGGAATATCTTTTCCTTGACCAGTGTTTCCCATTTCTTGCCGGTAAGTTTTTCTGCAAGGCTTCCCTGGGCGAGGAACATGAAATTATTATACTGCCATTTTTCACGCAACGATGCGGATGGGGCAAAAAAACGAATCCGGTGCACCAGGCTGTCCCGCCCAATATCTTCTGCCCCGTACCAGGAATAGTCGTGCCTTGGCAATCCCGTCCTGTGTGACATCATATCCCTTACCGTGACTTGTTCGCTCAATCCATCATTAACAAACCGCAGTTCTGGAAAATATCCCAAAACCGGTTTATCAAGACTCAATTTTTTCTCCTGGGCAAGCATGCCCAGCAACGAAGCGGTAAAGGCCTTAGTGCAGGAACCAATCGCAAATAGGGTTTCTTCAGTTACCAGCAGTTTTTTTTCCAGGTCCCGGTAACCATAACCCTTAAGCAGTACAACCTTATTTTTTTCGACAACTGCAATGGCTAACCCAACCCCTTTATAGTCTTTTAGCATCCGGTTAATGAAGGTATCAAGGCCTGCAAGCCTTTTATCCTGACCAAATCCGGTTATGGAAAACGAAAAATAAAAAAGAATTACAATAATTGGCTTCATAAATTAATGATATGTAATCTGTTCGGCTAATCAAAATGATATTTTATAAATAGCGTAAAGTTGCTATTGATTTCATGCCTGAGTTTACTTAATTTCGCGTAACTTCTCTTTGAGTATTCCATTGTGGAATGAATTCTCTTCCAATACCTTTTGTTCGACTATCTGATTCATAGCCTTTTTTGATTTGACCATAAGCAATTCGGTTTAAAGGGTTGTGTAATTATTGTGCCTAATTTAAACAACAATTGGATGAGAACGCCATTTACCCTGACTACTACACGCAATTTTCTGAAAATTTCAAAATTAATTGCAGTCTTTGCGGCTTCGTGCTTCATTTTAGCACCTAAAGAGGTGAAAGCACAAAACCCTATTTCTATTGAGAATGCCCTCCCGGGTAACCCCTCTACTGAATGGGATATTTCTGGAGCTGGTGATCTTACCATTCAAGGGTTTGCCACACAGATCAGTGTGAATAGAGGACAAACCGTAAATTTTAAAATAAATAGTCCTTCAGCCTACACAGTTAATGTCTATCGCCTGGGATGGTATAGTGGAAGCGGTGCAAGACTTGTGAGCGGAACAAATCCTGTTATTTTTGACGCAACACTACCCCAGTCACAGCCTGCGGATCTGTATGATGCAACAACAGGCAGAGTCAGTTGCACCAACTGGGCATTGTCGGCACACTGGAATGTTCCTGCAACAGCAGTATCAGGTATATATATTGCCAAACTCACCAAAACAGTGGGTGGCGGTTCAAGCCATATTGCTTTTGTGGTAAGGGACGATGTGGGTGGT
>JANMMA010000225.1:0-14462 GCA_031372815.1 Sphingobacteriales bacterium | reverse complement strand
AATGAAACGCAGGAAATTTATTGAAGGAGTTGGAATGATATCAGCTACTGCATTGTTACCAATGCAAGGTTTTTCAATGCCCGGGAAACCGAAATATAAAATGGGACTGCAACTTTTTTGGCTACCATAATCATGATTTCGAATTTGTTGACTACAATGGGCAAACTGGTTTTGATATTATTATAAAGGAAACTGACCCTTCATTGGTTAAGCTCCAAATGGACCTGTATTGGGTGATGCATTCTTCAAAACTTTCTCCAATAGAACTCGTCAAACAACAGCCGGGGCGCTATGTGATGTGGCATATAAAAGATATGGATAAAGTTACAAGAGATTATACTGAGTTAGGCAATGGCTCAATAGATTATACAAAAATACTACCCGATCCCAAGGAGGCTGGTCTGCAATATTATTATTTAGAACAGGGAGGAAATTATGCAGAGAACCCAATGAAAAGTGCTGCCAATAGTGCAGCATATTTTAAAAAGCATTTGCAAAAATATTTGTGACTGCTGCGTAATATCAACGGCACACCAGTTTGATCATCATTCCATCCCCATAACTCAGGAATCGAAAATCATTGTCCAATGCATATTGATACAGTTTTTTCCACTCATCGCCGATCAGCGCTGCAATGAGCAGCAGAAGGGTGGACTGAGGTTGGTGAAAATTGGTAATAATACCATCGGCCATTCTTACTGTATAACCTGGTGCAATCAGGATTTGTGTCCTGCATATGATTCGTGTGAGATCATTTTTTTTCATCCATATTAACAAGGATTCAAGCGCTTGTTTGCGCGACATATTCAGGTTGTTCAACTGTTCGTACACTTCCCATTGTGTAACCTCAAGTCCACGCATTTCAGATGTAGGATGAATGTTTGCTTTAACGCCCATCCAATACAATGATTCCATTGTTCGGAGTGAAGTAGTGCCCACAGCAAATAAATGTTCTGAGGCGATCAATGCTTCAATAGTGGAAAAAGAAACGTCGATAAATTCTGAATGCATTTGGTGATCTGCCAGCAAGTCCGATTTAACTGGTTTGAAAGTCCCTGCCCCAACATGCAGTGTCACATATTGGGCGACAATATTTTTTTTAGCAAAAGACGAAAAAATCCCCGGAGTGAAATGAAGTCCGGCTGTTGGTGCAGCCACTGATCCTTCTTCTTTTGCATAGATGGTTTGGTATCTTTCTTTGTCCGACAATTCCGTTTCCCTTTTCAGGTAGGGGGGTAATGGTATGATCCCGGCAAGGTGAAGTAGTTCTGCGAAACTCAGGGTTGAAGGTTCCCAGCTGAAATTGATGAGGAAAGTATCTGTCAGGCGATCGGTGATCCGGGCTTTGATGGAAAGTGGATGCTCGCCCGTGATTTTCTTTTGGAGGACCATTCCATGTTTCCATTTGGCAGCACCACCGATCATGCATTTCCATGAAACGGTACCGGTCTGCATCATAGCTGTAGAAATATCAGTGTATTGTTCCGATTGTTCCAGTGCAAAGATCTCGATCACTCCGCCGGTCGGTTTTTTGAACAGCAACCTGGCTTCAACCACCCGGGTATCATTGAACACAAGGGTTGTTCCAGCTGGGATGTGTTGAGTAATATTTCGGTAGATGTCCTCGCTGATCTGCCCTTCTTTGTAGATAAGAAGTTTTGAAGCATCCCTTTCTGCCAGTGGGAACTTTGCAATCCGATCCGGCGGCAGAAGATAATTAAAGTCCTGTATTCTGATGTCTTCGGGGTGGGTCATGATTTAACTACGGATTGCAGATTGCAAATTACGGATTGTCCATGCCGACTTTGCGTTACCGCTATCAATTGATTTTGCAGTTCCCGATTTTCAACACATTTCTAAGATTATCCACATTACCAGATAGTCTATCCACATCCAAAACAGGAAATTCTCCTCAAATCGTTTGTCACATTGGCTTAGCACTGTGGAAAAGTAAAAAAACTTCAATTTATGCAGTAAAGTGGGAAAAAGTGTTATTTTGTGTCAATATGGATCAGTTTTTGATAACTCGTTGTAAATGATAGGTTTTCTCGGTGAATACGAGGCCACTTTGGATGCCAAAGGTAGATTTCTTCTCCCGGCAGGGCTCAAAAAGCAAATGCCGGACGAGGACAGTAACGCCTTTGTGATCAACCGTGGATTTGAGAAATGCCTCACTATGTATCCACTGAGCAGTTGGGAACCCATTTTCGCGAACATCAGCAAACTGAATGATTTTGATCCCAAAGTAAGGGAATTCAGGCGATGGTTCCTGAACGGCGCCATACAAATGGACCTGGACAGTGCAGGAAGGTTACTCGTTCCGAAAAACCTGCAGGAGCACGGACGGCTCGATAAAGATATCGTCCTCGTTTCGGCGGTTAACAAGATTGAGATCTGGGATAAGAAAACATACCATCAGTTCTTTGATTCATTTACACCGGAAGCATTCAGCAGCCTGGCAGCCCAGGTGATGAATACCAAACCCGAGTAAAGAATGAGATATGTCGGAGCAGGGAAAAAAGTCTGAGCAAGGTGAGAGTGGATACCATGTCCCGGTGATGCTGAGCGAGGCCATCGAAGCTTTACATATAAAAGACGATGGAGTATACGTCGACTGCACATTTGGAGGGGGCGGACATACAAGGGCAATCGTAGAAAAGCTGGGTAGGAAAGGTAAAATATTTGCCTTCGATCAGGACGAAGCGGCAAAGGCAAATGTACCCTATGACCCAAGGGTAGTTTTCGTGCCACATAATTTCAGGCACATCACCCGCATGCTGAAGTTGCATGGGGTTACGAGGATAGATGGATTGCTGGCCGACCTCGGCGTGAGTAGCTGGCAGTTTGACAAAGCAGATCGCGGATTTTCCATCCGCTATGACGCAGACCTGGACATGCGGATGGACCAGCGACAAACGCTGACCGCAGCACAACTGATTAATGAACGCAGTGAACGCGAACTGCACAAGATATTCGAGGAGTACGGAGAAGTGACCAATGCGATCACACTGGCAAAAACAATTACCCATTACCGTGAGGGTTCAAAGTTTCAGACCATAAGCCAGTTCAAAGATGCATTGCAACATGTGGTGAAAGGAAATCCAAACAGGTATTTCGCACAGGTATTCCAGGCACTAAGGATCGCGGTAAATGATGAGTTTGGAGCACTAAAGGAAATGCTGGAACAGACACCCGGATTGTTAAATCCCGGTGGAAGACTGGTCCTGATAACCTTTCACAGCCTTGAAGACAGGATCGCAAAATCCTTTATCAGGAACGGGACTTTTAACGAAATAGAAACAGACGACATATACGGAACAAGGCAGGAAACGCCGTTTATTGTAGTATCCAAAAAACCTATTCTGCCGTCGGTAGAAGAAACGAGAAAGAATCCAAGATCCCGAAGCGCGAAACTTAGAGTCGCTGAAAGAAAAACTTAACATCCAATTCCAGGCACTGTGTAAAAGCGCAACGATCATTATGAGTGAGCCATCAGTAAAAAAGGAAATGAAGGTAGAGTGGAGGAAGCTCCTGCTGAATTATCAGTGGATCGTCCATAATATCCCCTTCTTTTTATTTCTGTCTTTTTTAACACTGCTCTACATCTTCAACGGCCATTTCGCAGAGAAAACCATCAAGGACATTAGCCGTACATCACGTGAGTTGAAAGAACTCCAGTACGAACACAAGACCATAAGAAGCGAACTCATGTTCCAGAGCAAACAAAGTGAACTGGTGAAAGCCGTTCAACCACTCGGATTGCAGGAACTCTTGTTACCGCCGTATAAACTGAAGGATACCATATTGAACACTGATCAATAAACCGGAGATTATTGGACGTTAAGAAAGACATATTGTGGAGAGTATATCTCATCTTCCTGGGAATCGTTGTCTTCAGTGTCGCCATCATCGGAAAAGCTGTCTTCATTCAAACCGCTGAGGGTTCTTACTGGAAAAGCATGAGCGACAGCCTTCACCTTGAATACCGGGAGCTTGATGCCGAAAGAGGCACTATATATAGCGAGGATGGTGCAATGCTCAGCACTTCTATTCCTTATTTTGATATCAGGGTTGATTTTGGTGCAGAAGGTCTTCGCGATAAATCAGGTAAACGCTTTAAAGAAAATATCGACTCTCTTTCGTATGCTTTGTCTAAACTTTTTGCAGACCAGTCTCCCGCCGATTATAAAAAGCAACTTCAATCAGCCTACAAAAACAAGGAACGTTATTACCTCCTTCAAAAAAATATCAGCTTTCGGGAATACCAGGCAGTCCGTGATTTCCCACTGGTAGAACTCGGTAGGAATAAAAGTGGTTTCATTTTCGAGGACAAAGAAAAAAGACTCACCCCATTTGGCTTACTGGCCAACCGTACCATCGGTTTGTCGCGGGAATACATGGGTGCAAACGGAAAGTTAATCAGCAAGAATGTGGGCCTTGAAAAAACCTACGATACCCTGCTGCGGGGTGAAAACGGAAAACGCCTTGTACGGAGAATATCGGGAGGTGCATTCGTGCCTATCGAAGGATCGGAGATTGAACCTGAAAATGGTCATGATGTGTTAACGACCATCGATGTAAATATTCAGGACATCACGGAAAACGCACTGATGAAAATGATGGTAGAAAACGAGTGCGAAACCGGAACGGCTATAGTAATGGAAGTGAAAACAGGGAAGATAAAGGCGATTGCTAATCTGGGTCGACAGAAAGACGGGAGTTATATGGAAGACCTGAACTACGCGATTACAAAATCTGAACCCGGTTCAACGTTCAAACTTATGACCATGCTCACAGTACTTGAAGATAAAAAAGTGACGCTGAATAGTATGGTGAACCTTGAAGGTGGCGTGTGGAAAACTGCCGGCCGTACTGTTTACGACAGTGAAAAACATGGCCGCACCACGGTTACCGTGAAGCAGGCGTTTGAACTTAGTTCTAATGTGGGCATGGCAAAACTCATTTCTGCATACTATATCGGCAGGCCCTATCAATACCTCGATCACCTTCACCGTCTTCAGTTAGATACGGCAACGGGCGTGGATCTTTTGGGTGAATCAAGGTCCATCATACCAAATCCAAAATCAAAATTTTGGAGCGCGCCAACACTTCCCTGGATGGGCTTTGGATATAATGTATCGCTTACCCCACTGCATACACTCACCGTGTATAATGCTGTTGCCAATAACGGCACAATGATGAAACCTTACCTGGTCAATGCTATCATTAAAGACGGTAAAGCTGTGCAGTCGTTTTCTCCTAAAGTCAAAATTGAAAAGATTTGCAGGGATGAAACGCTACAGCAATTAAGGGAATGCCTCGAAGGTGTGGTCATAGAAGGAACCGCTAAAACTATGCAAAGCCCTTATTACAGTATCGCCGGAAAGACGGGCACCGCCCTCGTAGCGAATGGTACCCGGGGATACACTGACCATATTTACCAGTCGAGTTTCGCGGGATATTTTCCTGCCGACAATCCACAATATTCCTGCATTGTAGTGATACGTAACAAGCCCTTTGCCCACAAATACTATGGTGCACTGGTAGCAGGCCCGGTGTTCAAAGAGATCGCAGATAAGCTGTACGCAGCCAACATCAATGCACTGCCATTATATACAGCAGTTCCGGTGAAAGACAGTACCCTTTTTCTATGGAGCGGATGGAAACAGGACTTCAATAGAGTATTTGGACAGATGAACATGCCCTACCACGATTCTACTTCGGGTAGCCGGTGGAGTTATGTGCAGAAGGAAGACAACCTGGTCACTGCGCGCAGGCTCGGAACAAACAAGCAGTCGGTCCCCAACGTAAAAGGGATGGGACTGAAAGATGCGGTCTTCCTGTTGGAAAACATGAAACTTAAAGTGGTGGCGAAAGGGGCTGGGAAAGTGAGCCAGCAATCCCTCGTGGCGGGAACAAATATTGCAAACGGACAAACCATATACCTGGAGTTGAATTGATGGCCAACTTGCACGACATATTATACAAAGTGAAACTTCGCTCTGTGAGCGGAAGTACTTCCATTGATATAAAGGACGTAGTTATCGACTCAAGGAAAGCCACCAGGGGATGCTGTTTTATTGCGATCAATGGGGCATTAAGTGATGGCCATGATTATATTTATACCGCTGTAGAGAATGGTGCAGTGGCGATCATCTGCGAACAGATGCCATCTACGGTTCAGGAAGGCGTGACCTATATACAGGTAGAGGATTCTTCATCAGCGGCTGGCTATGTTGCCCACCAGTTCCTCGGCGAGCCTTCAAAGAAATTCTCATTGGTGGGAGTAACCGGAACCAATGGTAAAACAACCATAGCAACCCTGCTATTCCAGTTATTCACAGGATTAGGGTATGCCTGTGGGTTAGTATCCACGGTGCGGAATGTAATCGGCGATAGGGAAGTTCCATCTACCCATACCACACCTGATCCGGTAAGCCTGAATAAGCTACTACATGAAATGTGGCTTGAAGGATGCAGCCATGTGTTCATGGAGTGCAGCAGTCATGCCATCCACCAGCATAGAATAGACGGCCTCCACTTCACGGGTGCCATTTTTAGCAATATCACGCACGATCACCTGGACTACCACAAGACCTTTGATGAATACATCAGGGTAAAAAAATCATTTTTCGATAACCTGGGTTCCGATGCCATTGCTATTTCAAACCTGGATGACAAGCGTGGAACGGTGATGCTCCAAAACACACCGGCTTCAAAATATTATTACAGCCTTAAGACCATGGCAGATTTCAAAGGAAAAATCCTGCACAATGGTATTACCGGTCTACATATGGTAATGAACGACGTGGAAGTAAACTTTAGAATGATAGGTGAGTTCAATGCCTACAACCTTCTGGCTGTTTATGGTATGGCCGTTGCGCTGGGTGAAGAAAAACAGGAAGTGCTTACCATTCTTAGCAGCCTGAAAGGCGCAGAAGGAAGGTTTGATTATATCATTTCTGTAAATGACCAGATCATCGGTATTGTGGATTATGCGCATACACCTGATGCACTGATGAATGTATTATCCACATTACATAACCTGCGCAAAGGACATGAAAAAATCATTACAGTAGTAGGATGCGGTGGAGATAGAGACAGATCGAAGCGCCCATTGATGGCAGCAGTAGTCTGCGAGCACAGTGATAAAGCCATTTTCACGGCTGACAATCCAAGGTCGGAAAACCCGGCTGCCATATTAAAGGATATGGAAGTGGGTGTATCAGTTGCGAATAAACGAAAATATATGATGATTGAAGACCGACGGGAGGCCATCAAAACGGCCGTGAATTTAGCGGGTAAAGAAGACATCATACTGATCGCCGGAAAAGGTCATGAGAAATACCAGGAAGTGATGGGAAAGAAGTTTCCTTTCGACGATAAGGAAATATTGACGGAATGTTTTGTAACAAGATAAAAAGTAGCAATACCAAGTAACACTAATGCTTTATTACCTGTTCGACTGGCTGACAAAAGAAGGCATAAAAATGCCGGGGAGCGGACTGTTTCAGTTCATTACTTTCCGTGCATTGATGGCCATTTTATTGTCGCTCATCATCAGTATGATCTATGGTAAAAGGGTAATCGGGCTGTTGCAGAAAAAACAGATCGGTGAGAGTGTACGTGAACTGGGACTGGCGGGCGAACAGCAGAAAAAAGGTACGCCCACAATGGGCGGTATCATTATCCTTCTGGGTATCATTGTTCCCACGTTGTTGTTTGCTGATATTACCAAAACCTATGTGAGGCTAATACTATTGTCGACTGTCTGGCTCGGAATCGTAGGATTTATTGACGACTACCTCAAGCTCAGGGCAAAAAGACTGGTTCAGCAAAAGGGTGTGGCTTATAAAAAAGGAGACAGTGACGGTCTTGCGGGTTGGTCGAAGATTATGGGACAGGTTGGATTAGGAATCATCATTGGCGCCACATTGAATTTCTCTCCGAATACAAAAACCTGGCGTGAATATTCAGGAAATATCCAGGGCGTAGAAAATGTGAAAGTGCTTAAGGTTGATGGTAAGGAAAGATATTTTGTTGAAGCGAATGAGCCGATCACCACCATTCCATTTGTAAAGAGCCATGAATTTAACTATGCCAAGCTGCTTCCCAAAGGACTGCGCGATTATACGTGGCTGTTATACATAGCGATTGTCATATTCATCGTGACAGCGGTCTCGAACGGTGCCAATATTACGGACGGGTTAGATGGACTGGCTACAGGAGTCACTGCCATCATTGGCATCTGCCTTGGTTTGTTTGCCTATGCAAGTGGCAACCTCCGCCTTGCGGATTACCTGAATATCATGTACATCCCCAACCTTGGTGAATTGACGGTATTTATTGCAGCTATGATTGGTGCCTGCTTTGGATTTCTGTGGTACAATACCTATCCGGCGCAGGTTTTCATGGGTGACACGGGTAGCCTGGCACTTGGTGGGATTGTGGCATCGCTGGCTTTTATGGTAAGGAAAGAATTGCTGATACCGATTTTCTGCGGGGTATACCTGGTAGAGAATATCAGTGTGATTATACAGGTAAGTTATTTTAAGTATACGAGAAGAAAATACGGGGAAGGAAGGAGGGTGTTTTTAATGAGTCCGCTTCATCATCACTACCAGAAACTGGGATACCACGAGAGCAAGATTGCTGTGCGTTTCTGGATCGTAACGCTGATGTGTGTGGTGTTTGCGATACTGTCATTGAAACTCAGATAACGAGATAAATGTAGTTCTGGAAAACCATGTGCAGTAGTTAGCCTTGGGATTGAGAGTTTACACACCTGTTAATTCATCCGTTGAAGAACCATTTTTTATTAACAGCAGGAAATGAACAGGAGATTGGTCATACTCGGTGGTGGCGAAAGTGGTGCTGGTGCAGCAGTGCTGGGCAGGATCAAAGGTTATGACGTGTTTGTTTCTGACGCTGGTGCGATCAAAGACAAATACAAGAAAGAGCTTGACGAGTATGAAGTTCCTTATGAAGAAGGACATCATACAACAGCGCGAATCCTTGAAGCAGATGAGGTGATGAAAAGTCCGGGTATCCCGCACAACAATGAAATGGTGCAGCAGATCGTGAAGAAAGGGATACCGGTAATTAGTGAGATAGAACTGGCTTATCGTCACAAGGGAAACAGCAAGATCGTTGGCATCACGGGGAGTAACGGTAAGACCACCACCACATCGCTGATCTACCATATCTGTAAAGAAGGTGGGATCGATAGTGCACTGGTGGGAAACATCGGGAACTCTTTCGCCAGGCAGGTAGCGCTTGAGCCCGTTGAATGGTATGTAGTAGAGATCAGCAGTTTCCAGTTAGATGATATCCATGAATTCAGGCCTGATATAGCTGTACTGACCAATATCACAGAAGACCATTTAGACCGGTACGACTATCAGTTCGAAAATTATATCCGTGCGAAGTTCAACATTGTGAAGAACCAATCCGTGTCCGATTATTTTATTTACTGTGAAGACGACCCTGTAACCATTGAAAACATTGTCCGATTTCCATTTAATTCCAAACCACTGCCGTTTACCATGAACAGAGAATTACCCAAAGGAGGAGCTTACATCAGCAGCAGTCTTATGACCGTAACGACGGCGGACAAACTGAGTATGAGTATATATGACTTTGCCCTGAAGGGAAAGCATAACCAGTACAACACGATGGCAGCATGTGTGGCAGCGTCTGTTATCGGGATCCGCAAAGACAAGATCCGTGAGGCTGTGTCGAACTTCG
Source organism: Sphingobacteriales bacterium (assembly GCA_031372815.1). Taxonomy (GTDB): domain Bacteria; phylum Bacteroidota; class Bacteroidia; order Chitinophagales; family Chitinophagaceae; genus Pollutibacter. The sequence goes on along the minus strand of JANMMA010000225.1, from coordinate 4,715 downwards.
AAACGCTGGAACACCGTATGGAAACCGTGTCCACCGTGCGTGGTGTGGAATTCATCAACGATAGTAAAGCCACCAATGTGAACAGCACGTGGTTCGCACTGGAAAGCATGACCAAGCCTGTGATACTGATCCTCGGTGGTGTTGATAAAGGAAACGATTATTCTTTATTGATGGACCTGGTAAAGGAAAAAGTAAAGGCGATCGTATGCCTGGGGGCCGATAACACCAAACTGCATAAGGCATTTGGACATGAAGTTGAAGTGATTGTGAACACCTCGTCGGCCCTGGACGCTGTAAAGTCTGCCTTTCACCTGGCTTCAAAAGGCGATGTAGTGCTACTTAGTCCGGCTTGTGCCAGTTTTGATTTGTTTAGTAATTACGAAGACAGAGGGAAACAATTTAAAAATGCAGTCAAAGAATTGTAATTCTTTAACTGCATTTTTAAATTGTTAATGCGATAGTGCGATAGTGCGGTAATGCGATAGTGAAAATGAGATAATTGATTTTTTAAATAGCTTATGATTTCGAGTATACATAGCAGAACGAAAGGCGACAAAGTGATCTGGGCGATCGTGGCGATACTCACCATGATGAGTCTGCTGGTAGTATATAGCAGTACGGGAACGCTCGCGTACAAGCTGTCCAAAAGCACAGAGTCTTACCTATTCAAACAAGTGGTATTTATCGCCATCGGCGTATTCATCATATACTTTGCCCACAAGGTCAACTATACCATTTACTCGAAAGTAGCGGTGATGATCTTCCTTGCTTCGATACCTCTTCTATTATATACCCTGATCTTCGGTACAAGCCTGAATGAGGCCAACCGATGGATCAAACTGCCGATCATCAACCTGACGTTCCAGACATCGGATCTTGCAAAGCTTGCATTATTCATGTACCTGGGACGTCAGTTGAGCCGGAAACAGGAAGTGATCAAGGATTTCAAAAAAGGATTTCTGCCCCTGATCGTTCCCGTTGGAATCATCTGTATGCTCATAGCTCCGGCAAACCTGTCCACGGCATTATTGGTTGGCGCAACCAGCCTGCTGCTGATGTTCATTGGAAGGGTGAGTATTAAGCACATCGGACTGGTGGTTGTAGCTGCTGCTTTCCCTATCATGATACTGGTTGGTATTGCGTCGGCTTACTATGATCAAACAGAAAAAAAATCAAAGGACCTGCCTGCCATGTTTAATCACGGTCGACTGGAAACCTGGATCAAGCGTGTACAGAATTTTATGTATGCCGGAAAAGAAGAGGCTGGATACCAGGTGCAGCAGGCAAAAATTGCGATTGCCAAAGGCGGATGGATGGGTCTTGGTCCGGGTAACAGTGAACAACGAAATTTTCTCCCGCATCCTTACTCAGATTTTATTTATGCCATCATCATTGAAGAATATGGATTGATCGGAGGGGCTTTTGTGCTATTCATTTACCTGGCGTTCCTGTTCCGATGCATAAGGATATTTAAGAGATGTCCATATGCTTTTGGAGCATTCCTGGCACTTGGATTAAGCTTCACCCTGGTTATACAAGCCATGGCAAACATGGCTGTAAATGTGAGCCTGTTCCCGGTTACCGGGGTTACCCTGCCATTGGTAAGTATGGGCGGAAGTTCATTTTTGTTTACCTGTTTGTCGATAGGTATCATTCTTAGTGTAGCCAGAAACGTAGAACAAATGGAAGCACCGGAAGGAAAATTGGAAAATTGGGAAGGTGGAATATCTGCAAATGAAGAAGAAGAAGAAGAGGAAGGATAATGTGGAAGTTGGCAAGTATGGAAATTGGGAAGAGAAAATTGGGAAATTGGGAAATGTGAAAATTTGGAAAGGGAAATTGGGAAATAAAGATGAAGAGGAACTCTAATTGGAAGGTTGGGAAATTTGTAAGAAAACGATTAAAAAAATGAAAGCGGTAAAACTGATCATAGCGGGAGGAGGAACAGGCGGACATATATTTCCGGCTGTTGCCATCGCGAATGCAGTGAAAAAAATGAATCCGCAGGCAGAGATACTTTTTATTGGGGCAAAGGGAAAAATGGAAATGGAAAAGGTGCCCCAGGCGGGATATGATATAGAGGGGTTAGATATCGTTGGATTCGACAGAAGTTCTTTGATAAAAAATATCGGGCTTACATTCAAACTGATAAGAAGTTTTTTACAGGTTAGAAAAATATTTTCTGCCTTCAAGCCTGATGCTGTCATTGGTGTGGGGGGATATTCCAGTTTTCCGGTGCTGAGATATGCACAGCAGAAAGGAATTCCAACATTCATCCATGAGAGCAATTCATTTGCGGGCAAATCGAACATATTACTCGGCAGAAAGGCCTCAAAAATTTTTGTAGCCACAGAGGGAATGGAGAAATTTTTTCCTGCCTCCCGCATTATAATAACAGGAAATCCGGTGAGGTCATCGATTGCTTCATCGATCGTAACCCGTGAAGAAGGGATAAGGTTTTTTGGACTCGATCCACAGTATAAAACCATTTTATCGATGGGTGGCAGCCTGGGTGCGAAAAGCATCAACGAAGCCATTGAAGCAGGACTGCAAACCATTACAGCATCCTTTTACCAGGTGATCTGGCAAACTGGTGTTTCCTTTGCGCCGAGGGCAAAAATTGCAGCAGCGGAAAATAGGAAAGTATGGACAGGGGAATTTATAAGGGAGATAGACAAAGCATTTGCGGCTGCCGATATAGTTGTTTCAAGGGCCGGTGCGATGGCTATCGCAGAACTTTGCCTGGTGGGAAAGCCGGCCATTTTTGTGCCTTATCCTTTTGCGTCAGAAGACCATCAGACAGTAAATGCAAAAACGCTTGTGGATCGGCAGGCCGGTATATTGATTAAAGACAACAGGGCAAAAGAGGATTTGGTTGATGCAGTGATGAAACTTGCCAATGATACAGGTAAAACGCAAGCACTGGAACAAAATATAAAAACACTGGGAAAGAAAAATGCGGACCAGGAAATTGCCAAAATAGTATTGGATTTTATAGGAAGATCATGATGAAACCGGGGAAGATAGAAAACATTGATTTCACTTAAGGGTATGATGAAACTGGGCGACATAAAACATATTTATTTCATCGGTATCGGGGGTATCGGAATGAGTGCGCTCGCACGCTATTTCCATTCCCTCGGCATCCTGGTGAGCGGATATGATAAAACATCGACCCCATTAACGCAGGCTTTGCAGGCAGAGGGCATGCAGGTACATTATGCTGATAACGTAGAACTGGCGCCTAAAGAAGTGGAAGCAGTGGTATATACCCCCGCCATCCCATCCAACCATACTGAATTGAATTTCTACCGGAACAATGGTTACCCGGTGTTGAAACGCAGTGATGTGTTGCAACTGATCAGTGAACACTCTTTCAATATTTGTGTGGCCGGGACCCATGGAAAGACCACCATCAGTACGATGATAGCGCACATACTTCGTTATACGGGTTATGGTTGCAATGCTTTTTTGGGTGGAATTGCCACAAACTACCAGACAAATTTCTGGAGCCATGAAAGAAATGTTTGTGTGATCGAGGCCGATGAGTACGACAGGAGCTTTCTAAAACTGAGCCCGGATGTTGCCGTGATCTCTGCTATGGATCCTGATCACCTCGACATATATGGTACCGCGGAAGAAATGGAAGAGGCCTATATAAGGTTTGTCCGGAAGATCAGGATCGGCGGATTGTTGATGAGCAGGAAGGGATTGACCAGGGAGAAAGACCTCATTGCCGACAAACACGATACCTACCACCTCTCTGACACTAACGCGACCGTATATGCGAAGAATAGGCAGGTTGAAAATGGCAGTTATCGGTTCGATCTAGTAGGGAGAAATCAGGAGATTGGTGGTTTCGAACTACCCATGGGTGGCATTCATAACGTGGAGAATAGTATCGTGGCAGTAGGGGTGGCATTGCACCTGGGCATCGACCAGGAAAAGATCAGGAATGCGGTAGCAGACTTCAGGGGAGTGAAGCGCAGATTTGAGTATATCGTCCGTAATAATGAGTTCGTATACGTGGATGACTATGCACACCACCCGGAAGAACTTAAATCGTTGATAAACAGTGTGAAACTGCTATACCCCGGAAAGCAATCGGTGGTGATTTTTCAACCACATTTGTTCTCGCGAACAAAAGACCTTGCTGATGGATTCGCGGAGGTGTTGGATGATGCTGATGAAGTGATCCTTTTGCCGATTTATCCGGCCCGGGAACTGCCTGTACAGGGAGTGAATAGTGAGATGATTATTAGCAGGATGAAAAAAGAAAAAAAGCAATTGTTGGAAAAAGGAGAACTGCTGTCATGGATCACCGAAAATAAAGGTGCCATAAGCGGAAAGAAAATATTGGTAACGGCGGGAGCGGGAGATATAGATCAACTGATCCAGCCAATTCATAACATTTTATCAAACTAGTATGCCATCAGGATCAAGAATGATTAGGGGGTTTTTGCTGGTTTTCTGGATCGCATTATCGGTTGGTGCGCTATCGCTGCTGATCAGCGCGATGGAAACAAAAAATGCAAAACCATGCCAGGGTTTTCAGGTCACCATAAAAGGAGACCGGAATGGTGTTTTTGTAGATGAACGTGAGGTATTGAAAATTCTCAATGGCATTAATGGTGTGATTAAGGGAAAGCCGATGAAGGAATTCGACCTGCTTAAAATGGAAGATGGTTTGGAAAGCAATCCATGGATTGAAAATG
>JANMMA010000192.1:0-10536 GCA_031372815.1 Sphingobacteriales bacterium | reverse complement strand
AGAAAATACCAAGCTTGAAACAGGTGTCAGAGGTGCTTTCCGGGATGTGCAAAGCCAGAACCTAAACTATATTCAAAACCCAATTACAGGTGAATTAATACCTTTTGCTGCCGTAAATGCCAATTACAAATACAACGATAGGGTTTTGGCGGCTTATTCAACTTTTTCAGGAAAAATTAGTAAGACCATGACTTACCTGGCTGGTCTTCGGATGGAAAGTTCGAATTACAAGGGAACCTTGTTAACCAATGATTCCGCTTTCAGTAACTCTTTTCCATTAAGTTTTTTCCCCAGCATATTCCTGACAAAAAAGTTTGAAAATAATTCAGACCTTCAATTCAGCTATTCAAGGAGGATCAACAGACCGAATTTCTTTCAGTTACTTCCGTTTGTAGACTATTCTGACTCACTGAATATTAACCGTGGTAATCCCAGCCTTGTGCCGGAGTTTACCAATTCCTTCGAACTGTCTTACCAGAAGAATTTCAAGAACAATCACAGTTTATTATTCTCCGGCTGGTTAAAGATGACTGATAACCTCATCACCAGGGCACAGGTTAAAGAGCCCAGTTCAGTACCTGGAAGGGATGTAATCATCAATACTTACATTAATGCAAATAACAGCCGGGCTTATGGTCTTGAGCTGACATCAAAAAATCCGTTGGCCAAATGGCTTGATGTTACAACAAACCTGAATGTGTATAATTCCAAGATCAACAACACTGTTGATACAACCTTTAACCAGGGCGACCTGTGGAGCTTCTTTGCTAAAATGAATCTCGCATTCAAGCTTCCTAAAAACTATTCCATCCAGTTGAGTGGTGACTACCAAAGCAAAACCATTCTGCCTCAGGGTGGCCGTGGCGGCGGCGGCGGTGGACGAGGTGGTGGTGGTTTCGGCGGTTTCGTACAAACCACATCACAGGGTTATAACAATCCTAACTATGCGGTCGATCTAGCAATCCGAAAAGAATTCATGAAAGATAAAAAAGCATCACTCTCTTTAAGTGTGAATGATATTTTCAAAACCAGGAGGTCATCCGTGCATTCAGAATCCGAATTCTTTGTGCAGGATTATACGAGGCGTCAGGACTGGAGACTGGTGAGACTGAACTTCAATTACCGTTTCGGAAAATTTGATATGTCGCTGTTCAAGCGTAAGAATACAAAAAGCGGTGCTGATGGTATGCAGGAAGGCATGCAAATGCAATAAATATGTTTCTACACACAGTTTAGCGTTGAGCAGGGCCGCCGGAAACGGCGGCCTTTTTTTAATGTGGGTTGTCAGACCCATATTAGCACATTGTTGATCAATGTGGGAAAATGTGATCAAGGAGGTATACAGATTTCTCGTGGACGAGAATAGCAGGATTATATATTATTTATTTTCCCTCCCAGCATGGGAACAAATGAAAAGCGGTCAAATCGCTCTTCCCCACAAAGCCCGCCGTCGCCTTTTGTTATTCGCATCATGCGTTGTAGATCCCCTTCATTTACTGGAACGACCATCATTCCTCCTGGCTTCAACTGCTCAAAAAGTTTGGCCGGTATTTCTGGTGCTGCCGCCGTCACCAGCACTTTATCAAAGGGTGCAAACGTGGGAAGTCCGTCGAATCCATCCCCATAAAAAAATTTTATGTTGGGAAAAGACCTCAGAAAAACGAAGTCTTTAATGGTGTCAAAAAGTTTTTTCTGACGTTCTATGGTGTAAACATTAGCGCCGAGATTGGCCAGGATGGTAGACTGGTAACCACTTCCCGTTCCAATTTCGAGCACTTTCTCGTATGGCTTAACGGCAAGTAACTGTGACTGATAAGCGACAGTATAAGGTTGAGATATGGTCTGTCCCTCACCAATCGGAAAAGCTTTATCATCATAGGCAATATTGTCAAAGGCGGAATCCAGAAAAAAATGCCTGGGAACTTTGGCAATGGCTTCGAGCACACGTTCGTCTGTAATGCCCTTTTTCCTCACCTCTTCAACAAGTTTATTCCTTAATCCACGGTGCCGGTAATGGTCTTCAGTTGGGCGCATGCCGCAAATGTAATGGTATTCGTAATGTTTTTGGAGCAGGCATAGTTTTTACGTTAATTACATACACGTTAACTTACAAAATAAAAAATTATGAAAAATGTGAGCCTTTTTAGAAACCTCCTGTTCGTAACGGGGTTTCTGTTCTTTCTTGCTTCCTGCAAGCCTAATGATGCTGCAATAGCAGAGTCTGTGAAGTCTAAAGTGAATACTATTTCCGGCGTAGTTGTGGATGTAAAAGACGGCGTGGTAACGCTAAGCGGGCAGGTTGCAGACGATGCTGCCAGAACATCAGCCGAAACCGCCGTTCAGGGCGTTAAGGGCATGAAATCAGTGGTGAATAATATCACTGTAACGCCTCCCCCTCCGGCTCCGGTAGTTATTAACCCCGATGATGTGTTGCGTGGAGGAATTGATTCCATTTTTGCGGCAAGGGGTTATAAAGGAATTACAGCAACCGTCAGTGGTGGTGTGGTCACTTTGATGGGCAACGTAAAAAGGGCTGACCTTACCAAAGTAATGCAGGCGGCCAATGAACTGAAGCCAAAGCAAGTGAAAAATCAAATGAATATTACAAAATAATTAAATACAATTTTATGACATTACAGGAAAAATACCAGGAGCTCATTCAATATGCAAATGGAAACGGTATCACCAACCTCAGTGTAGTGGAGCAGGATTCAATTTTATATATCACCTGCACCGCACCAGATAACAACACAAAGGATGAACTCTGGAGCATGTATGGAAAACTGGATCCAGATATGCGTTCGGGAGATGTTGTTTTGAACGTCTCTGTAGATGCTGCATCTGCACAGACCTACGAAGTGAAATCCGGCGATAACCTTACCAAAATCGCAAAGAATTATACAGGCATTACCTGGAAAGATATTTATGAAGCAAACCGTGATCAATTGAAAGACCCGGATAAGATTTTTCCAGGGCAAATATTAAAGATCCCGGTGTAGGTGTCATGGGTAAGCCTGGCGGTTAGACTGCAGATACACCGGATAAGAGAAGTCTCGCCAACGCGGGACTTCTCTTTGTTCCATGGTGGCGTCAACGAAACTTAGGTTTGCCTGGTCCTAACAATTATTTCATCATGGATTAAGGTCTGCTATGATATCCTTGATTTTTTGGTCAAGGCTTGCATTCACTGCTTCGTAGGATGATTTATCCGCCAGTGTTGCATGCACACTGAAGTAGAATTTTATTTTTGGCTCAGTTCCTGACGGCCTTGCACTTATTTTGCTGCCATCTTCAAGGATGAACTGCAACACATTACTTTTCGGTAATTGTATTTCCCAGCTTTCACCAGTCTTAAGATTTTTGCCCTGTCTTTTTTCGTAATCCAGCAAGTGCAAAACGGGAGAACCTCCAAGGGCAGCAGGCGGATTTGTCCGGAATTTTTCCATCATATCTGCGATCTGTTGCTGACCGTCCATTCCTTTTTTAGTTATCGAAATGAGGTGCTCTTTGTAAAATCCATATTCTATATACAGGTCGATCAACTTTTCAAAAAGACTTTTTCCTTTGTCTTTTTCATAAGCGGCCATCTCACATAGAATAGCAACCGCGCTTACCGCATCCTTATCGCGAAGTTTATCGCCAAGCATCAGGCCGTATGACTCTTCACCGCCAATAACATAATGTTCCGTGGCTTCTTTCTCTTTGATCAATTCTGCGATCCATTTAAATCCGGTAAGTACATTGTAACATTTTACCCCATTCTTTTTCGCAAATTCATCAATCATATCCGTTGTCACTATCGTCTTTACCACCATGTCATTCGGTCCGGCGAGTCCTTTCGTTTTTCTTGCTTCAATCATATAATTGAATGCCAGTACTGCAGTCTGGTTTCCATTTACCAGTACCCACTGCCCATTATGATCTTTAACGCCAATGCCTACACGATCTGCGTCAGGGTCGGTACCCAGCAGGATGTCGGCATCAAGTGCCCTTGCTTTATTCAGGCCGATGCTCATGGCTTCACTCTCTTCCGGATTAGGGTATACAACGGTAGGGAAATCGCCATTTGGAACAATCTGTTCTTCCACCAGGTGAACATTGGTGAAGCCTGCCCTTTTCAACACTTCAGGTACCAGCGTGATACCTGTACCGTGGATCGGCGTGAACACAATCTTGAGATCATGCTGCCGTGCGATGACTTCCGGATAAACACTCAGGCTCTTCACCATCTCGTAATATGCTTCATCCATATCGGCTCCAATGAGCGTTATATTATTTTCTCCGCCCTTCCATTTAACGTCTTCAACGGCAGCAATTTTATCAACCTCGGTAATCACATTTTTGTCGTGTGGCGGCACTAATTGTCCGCCATCATTCCAATATGCTTTGTACCCATTATACTCCTTTGGATTGTGGGATGCCGTACAAACCACGCCGCCATGACAATGCAACTGCCTGATCGCAAAAGAAAGTTCAGGTGTGGGTCTCAGGCTTTCAAAAAGATAGACCTGTATGCCGTTGGCAGCCATAACATTGGCAGTAATCTCTGCAAAACTGCGACTGTTATTCCGGCTGTCGTGAGCAATAGCCACCTTAACAGTGTCGCCGGGAAAGCTTTTTTTCAGGTAATTGGCATATCCCTGGGTAGCCATACCAATGGTGTATCTGTTGATCCTGTTCGTACCAACGCCCATGATACCACGCAATCCCCCAGTACCAAATTCCAGGTTACGATAAAATGAATCGGCAAGTTCTTTTTCGTTAGATAATTGTAGTTCCCTGATGGCGGATTTCGTGTTATCGTCATAGTTGCCTTCTAACCATGCGTTTACTCTTTGCTGAATCACAGCATCCATGTTTAATTGTTTTATAGTGAAAGATAGTAAAAGGAAGGTATTCATGCACAAATTGATATGCTTCAAAACGGAATTGTATTTTTGTAGTGTTGTACCGCAAACTTGTCATACCCATATTACTGCTATCCTGCTTTCACCTGAACGCGCAGGACAGCCTATCGGTCAACATAACACCACACCCACATAAAGACAGGATATGGTTGGTTGCGGGGGCACAAACCGCTTTATGGGCTGGATCCTTCTATGCTTTGAATAAAGCCTGGTATGCGGATTATCCGAAACAATCATTCCATACATTCAATGACTGGGGCGAATGGCAGCAAATGGATAAAATGGGCCATGTGTGGACGAGTTACCAGATCAGCCGCGTGTCTGGAGACATCTGGAAATGGACTGGCATAAAACGCAAGAAAGCCATATGGCTTGGCGGGATAAGCGCTGTTGCTTATCAGAGCATTATCGAAATCCAGGACGGCTATTCGGAAAAATGGGGATTCAGTTGGGGTGATATGAGTATGAATGTCCTCGGTTCGCTGTTATACGTAACCCAGGAACTGGGGTGGAAAGAACAACGCATACAGGTGAAATTCAGTTACCGTCCTTACCAATATCCTCAAGACCTTACTGCAAGGGCGGATGAACTTTTTGGCACAGGAATGGAACGTGTATTGAAAGATTATAACGGACAAACCTATTGGCTGAATGTTAACCTCAAGTCTTTTATGCCAGACAGCAAAATACCGCGATGGCTCAACGTTTCCCTGGGCTATAATGCAAGGCTGATGCTGGGTGGGGAGGAAAATATATGGACAGATGAAACCGGCGCGATAACTGATCGCAGTGATATCGAACGGTATCGACGATTTTTATTGTCGGCAGACATTGACCTGACAAAAATCCGTACTAATAAGAAATGGCTCGCGTCAATTTTTTCTCTTGTAAATATGATTAAAGTTCCTGCGCCTGCTATTGAGTGGAATACCAAAGGCGAGTTGAAATTACACGGAATCTATTTCTGATTACTCCAGGTAGGCGCCTTTTATGATGCCTTCTTCTACTTCCACATAAATATGTTCCTGCAGCGTTGACGATAAACAAAGACCTACATAATCTGCCTGTACAGGATATTTTTTATGACTCCTTTCTACCATAACCAGGATCTGTATTTTACGAGGATAAAAATTGAGAAGTGGCTTTAGCGCATACAATAAAGTCTTTCCACTGTTGGTTACATCATCTATCAGGATAACAGTCTTGTCATTAAAATCAATCGCTGTGTCAATATGTATGACAGCCGGCTGTCTTTTATCCAGGCTTATACCGATCAGTTGAATGGATTTATCAGAAATTGTCTTTAGCAATTCCATCAGTTTTGTTGCCATGACATACCCATTTTGTTTAATCCCTGCCAAAATAATATGGGATTCGCCAATGTTATTTTCAAGGATCTCATAAGCCATTCTCACCAACTTCTTTTCTGCCACATCAGCACTAAGGATATAATTTTTTTCAGTCGTCATGAGCCTATTACAGTTATATAGGGTGTAAATTAGCAAATAGTAACCTACGATTATGGAATTGATTCAGCAAATTGCTTTTGTACTGTTAGCGGGGATAGCCGTCTGGTTCTTTGCCAGAAAAACGCGTGAACTGCGGAGAAACATCAATCTTGGGATAGCGGAAGATTTTAGTGACCGTCCTGCCGACCGCTGGAAAAATGTGTTGTTGCTGGCTTTCGGGCAAAAGAAAATGTTCCGTAAGCCGCTTGTTGCGATCATGCACTTTGTGATCTATGCCGGCTTTATCATTATCAACCTGGAAGTACTTGAGATTATGCTCGATGGTGTTTTGGGATCACACCGTTTATTTGCTTCACCACTCGGATCCCTATATCCATGGCTGATCAACAGTTTCGAACTTCTTGCTGTTGGCGTGATCCTTGTCTGTGTTGTTTTTCTCGCCCGCAGAAATATCCTTAACGTTAAGCGGTTGAATCAGCCTGAACTGAATGGATGGCCACGTAATGATGCGAATATTATTCTTATCACAGAGATCATCCTGATGAGTCTTTTCTTAATCATGAATGCCACCGACACCATACTTCAGTCCAGAGGTTATGGCCATTACGGTGAACAACAAACAGGCAACTTCCTGATATCTTCCTTTTTACATCCTTTATTCATCCAATCATCAGATACCACCCTCAACGGCATAGAAAGAACGGCATGGTGGCTGCATATAACAGGCATCTTTGTATTTCTTAATTACCTGCCCTGGTCAAAGCACCTCCATATTATTTTTGCTTTTCCTAATGCCTATTTCGCCAGGCTTGAACCTCATGGTAAGATGAACAACATGCCAGAGATTCAAAAGGAAGTGATGTATGCCATGCAACCCGAGCTTGTCCCTGAAGCGACAGACGAACAACCTAAAAGATTTGGTGCAAAAGATATCATGGACCTGAGCTGGAGAAATCTCATGGATGCTTACAGTTGCACTGAGTGCGGACGATGCACCGCTGCGTGCCCCGCAAATATTACCGGAAAGTTATTGTCGCCCCGAAAGATTATGATGGACACCCGTGACAGAATGGAAGAAGTAGGCAGAAAGATCAATCAACAGGGAAGTTTCCAGGACGATGGCAAGTCATTGCTCCATAACTATATCAGCCAGGAAGAGATCAGGGCCTGCACAACCTGCAATGCCTGCGTGGAGGAATGTCCCGTATCCATAAGTCCGCTTGATATCATCCTCCGCCTCCGCAGGTACCAGGCAATGGAAGAAAGCAATGTTCCATCCGAGTGGAGCGGTATGTTCAGCAATACTGAAAACAATTTTGCACCCTGGAAATTTTCTCCGGATGAGCGTGACCGTTGGGTAGAAGGTTAACCGGTTGTCTCCTCGTTCATGGTGGAAATGGCATCTTTATGACGCGCCATACGCAGCCACTGGATGATGGCGGTGACCAGGAAGATGATGCCGATGAACAGTTGGACAATATCCTGACGCGCATTAAGTTGTTCCACTAATAATCTTCCACCGAAAATAAAAATACAATGCCCGATTATAGTACCCAGGCCGATGCCAGACATATACAATAAGTAATGTCTTTCCTTAGGAAGTAAAAGTTGCTTTGTTGCCAACACCGTGCTCCAGCCAAACCAGAAAGGGATCTGTAATGGATTGACGGCACTCATGCCTGCGCCAAGCCAAAAACGGTGTACCGTATTTGATAACAGCGGACTTGTTTTGATGGAAGGGTGCAAGGCTGTATAAAAACTGGAAATAGCCAGTGCGAGTATGATCACCAGCGTAAACCATTCCATACTAATCAATAGTTTTTTGTGCTTCTTAAACCAGTCCATGGCCACCAGGGTCAGCCTTACATAAAGCATTTCAACAATTACTGCACCGGCCGAGAAATAAAGCGCAGGTCTCACACTCTCAGAAAGGGATATTTGCATGGCAGAAATATTCAAGGTTCCCATAGGAAGCGTTCCCAGGAAACTGATGAGCATACCTGTCGTGAATAAACGAATTCTTGGCATTGCTGGCTATTGTGTCTGTGAGGCCATAGCGTCGAGCACTTCACTGTACTTTTTTTCGTCCCGAAACATCTTTACACCCTGACTGAAACTCAGGTAAGGAACTCCTTTTTGATGATTTATCCGGCTGATCTTTGCCATTATGGCCCAGTGCCTGATGATCTCTTTCCAGGCGAAAAATACGGAATGTGCCGGATCATACATATGGGTAGGCTCGGCACCGGCACCATTGACTTCTATTATAACAAACTCTTTACCTTTTTTCAACGTCTCCCATGATTGAAACCTAATATCAAATCGTCCAAAGTAGAAGCCGGGGATTGTTTTACTGATTCCGTCAATCATTTCTTCAAGCTCCTCATCGCACTGTTTTGTACCATCAAGAAATTTAGATCCCCTTGCATGATTGCCATATGGTGACACTATCCTTTCTTCCGCAGCAGGAATAATTTCTTTAAGCTGATCCCCATGTACAGCTTCCAGGTTTTCCAGATACATGATACTCCTGCTGTCGGAACGCAGCAAATCCCCAAGGCTACTTCTGCCATTACCCGTTACTGTTAAGAACTGCTTGAATACGATTCCGGAAATTTTTCCCTTTTCAGCATCGGGATAACGGTAATAAAAAATTCCCACTTCATTGGGGTAGTTAATATATTCCTGGATATGATAATCCAACAATGCCTTATGAGCGTAATGGATTACCTCTTTTTCATCTTTCAGCAGTTTGACCCCCCTGCCCTTTCCTCCGATATCAGGCTTACCGATCAGTGGAAATGATAGTCCGGCCTCGCGTATATTCACCATGACCCAGTCGGCCGGTGCTGAATGCGAAAAATGAACAGTACGCGGATAAAATGCCTGGGGCAAAATCAGGTGAATATCTTTTTTGGATTCGCCGATAAGGCCGCCGTTTTCTATGGATGGATTAGATGCGGAAAAGAAGAAAAATGACCTTGCCCTTACACAGAAATAAAGCCAGGCAGGTATGGTCCAGAAGTAAACGGCACCAAAGGACCAGTATTCCCAGTTGAAAAGCCTGATAAAAAAAGGACGACGAAAAATGTTCTTCATATCATATGTAGGCCTGTTTTTAAGGAGCTATGTTTAAGTCCGAAAAGTACAGGCCGTCCTGAAGTAAATCAAGGTATCTCATTGTTCCCTTTTCGTTGCTTATTTCCATTCCGGTAATGCTGACCGTGTATAGTTCGCCGTCGCGATTGATCATCAGATCATTTTCTGAATCTCCTTCCCCGGTGAATTGGTGAAAATGAAAAATTTCCTCCATTACGGGATCTGGATTTTTTTCCAGCCATTCACTGAACCATTGCTCGCGAAGCAATTTTACAGACTCATCGTAAAGTGTCACGGACGACCAAATATGAGGCTTTCTTTCATCTTTACGGGAAATGTGTTTGTTCTCGCCATCCCAAATGCCTTCCCATAATTTTCCATGGTCCCACATTACCACCGTAAAAGGTTCAACATTGTTCAAATTTATCATCAGAAAAGCTTCTGCCGGTGACGGTGTACCAGTCAGTTCCAGTAATACAACCCCACGGCTTTTATGATAAGGAGGATCTGAAATATGTGGACTAATACCACCATTTAACAACACCACAGCGTTGCCGCTCTGGTGAAGTGCGATCCATGTTCCACCAGCGTCTGGGTCTTTAGGAAATAACATATTGCCGGAAGGCGTAGGATATATCGCCGGCTTTAATGCTTTTGCCCGGGAGTGTTTTTCATCCCGGTTGGAAGCCAGGTAGATTTTTCCTGGAAGAGGAATAAAAGTTACTGTGCACATGAACGCTTGTGCTTAACCGTTGCAGAAGCCACACCATAAGTTTCTGGGAGATCGACGGTTGTGATCTCCTGTAATCCAACCCTGATCAAAGCCATGTGGTGAATAGTGTGTTCCAGGTTGTATACAATTTCACGGTAATAGTTAGTCGGAAATTGTAGGAGATTAGCTGAATCATCATTATACACCCCTTCAAGGATCAGTGATTTATCAGGTTTGCCAAGTGAATCACATATTTCCCGAAGAGACAAAATTGCAAACTGTTTGTCTTTTTCAATCTGTTGATCCCGCTTCCTGTTTTCATAATTTACAATACCCGAATGATAGCCAT
>JANMMA010000173.1:0-6116 GCA_031372815.1 Sphingobacteriales bacterium | reverse complement strand
ATTTTCTGTGTGAAGGGGCCATCAAACCTTTTTAGTCTGCCGGGATTGAGGCCGTTATGTTCTTTATAAGTTTATGAGAGAAGCCGCAAAATTACGCGCCGCCGCATCGCTTTCAAAATATTCTTCGAGCGTGGGTTTGGAGATATAGGTAATCTTGGATAGTGTGCGTTCAATAACTTCTGTCATATCCAGGAAACCAATGCGGTTTTTAAGGAAGCCATAAACCGCTATCTCATTTGCCGCGTTTAAAACGCAGGGATGATTTCCACCTTTATTCAACGCTTCCATGGCGAGGGCAAGATTGCGAAAGGTTTTAAGATCAGGTGGCTCAAAAGTTAATTGTGTTGAGCGGGAGAAGTCAAGCCGCGGAAAATCGTTGGCAATCCGCACCGGGAAAGCCAGTGCATATTGAATGGGCAGTTTCATATCCGGGAGTCCCATCTGGCCTTTTATACTTCCGTCCTGAAACTGAACCATACTATGAATAATGCTTTGCGGATGAACCACTACCTGAATCTGGTCTGCTTCCAGGTTAAATAACCATTTGGCTTCGATCATTTCTAGTCCCTTATTCATCAGGGTTGCTGAGTCGATCGTGATTTTTGCGCCCATGCTCCAGTTTGGATGTTGCAATGCGTGCTCTCTTTTAACGTTTACCAGGTAGTTGGGTTTTTTGCCAAGAAACGGACCGCCAGAAGCGGTGAGGATGATCTTTTCAATCCTGTTCCGTGTTTCTCCAACCAGGCACTGGAATATTGCAGAATGTTCGGAATCTACCGGAATAACAGGAACCCGGTGATCGACGGCTTTTTGCATCACAATGTCTCCCGCAACAACTAAAGTTTCTTTATTGGCAAGGGCGATGGACTTTCCGGTATCTATAGCTTTCAATGTTGGACGCAGGCCAGCGAATCCCACAATGGCTGCAAGCATCATGTCATAGGTATCCATTTCAGCAGCTATTTCAAGGGATTTCTCGCCGGACATTACTTCGATTCCTTCGGGAGCAAGCACTTTTTTTACTTCTGCATATTTCGCCTCGTCTACGATAACCGCAACTTCGGGCCTGAACTTTAAGGATTGTTCGATAAGTAATTCGTGGTTGGAATGGGCGGTTAAAACGGTCGCAGAAAAATTATCGGGATTAGCCGCAATAACTTCAAGCGTTTGTTTACCGATGGAGCCGGTAGAACCAAAGATGCCGATACGTTTTTTATTGCCCGGGCCATTGATGGCAGCGTGAGCAGTTTGTTGCTGTGTCTGGGGGTTCATTAATTAAAAATAAGTTCTTTCCGTCATAACTGCGTAGGGTTCCAGCGCTTCTGCAAGTTTACGGTCATTGCTGAGGCGGGGAACTTTGTTTTGTCCACCCAGTTTACCAATAGATTTCATGTAATCAATAAAAGCATTTTTCTTCAGGGGCCTTATCACCAGTTTCTGAAGTATATTACCCCTGATCAGGTCATCGTAATATATATTCTTTTTCCGCAGGTTCTCATTCACCTGTTCCGCAAACTGTTCAAGATTAACGGGGATCTCTTCAAATTCCACGAACCATTCATGATAGGATTTTCCTTTTCCCTGCTGAATCATAGGTGCCACGGTGAATTCCGTGATCCGCAGGGCTTCCTGAGCAGCTGCTTTCATGAGGCTGTATTCCACTTCTTCGCCAATCACATGTTCACCAAACGCTGAAATGAAATGTTTTATTCTACCGGTAACGAGCAACCGATAAGGTTGGGTAGACACAAACTTCACCGTATCACCCAGGTTATAACCCCAGAGCCCCGCATTATTATTGATGATCATGGCATATTGTTCACCTACTTTTACGTCCTGCAAGCCTAGCCTGGCAGGGTGTTCAGAAAATATATCCGTCGTTGGGATGAACTCATAAAATATTCCGGAATCGGTATTGAGCAATAGTCCTTCTTCAGCACGTGAATCCTGGAAAGCAAAAAAACCTTCTGAGGCAGGGAACGTTTCTATGGTATCAATGGGCTTGCCGATGCTATCGAACAGTCTAGCTTTATATGGTTCAAAGTTTACTCCCCCGTGAACCATTACGTTGAAATTAGGGAAGATGTCTTTGATTTTTTTGCCGGTCACCTGGTTTAAACGGTCAAAATACATCTGCATCCACGGTGGGATTCCGCTGATCAGCGTCAGGTCTTCACTACACGTTTCCGTTACAATATGGTCAAGTTTTGTTTCCCAGTCTTCTATGCAGTTGGTTTCATATGAAGGAAGCTGGTTTTTTCTCAGGTAGCTGGGGATGTGGTGGTTAACAATACCACTTAACCTTCCTGTAGGCACGCCACCCACCCTTTCAAGCTCCGGAGAACCGGAAAGAAAAATCATTTTACCATTGGTAAACAAATGATTACCACTTTCTGCGATATAACATAGCAGAGCATTTCGGGCTGTATTAATATGGTTGGAAATGGAGTCGCTGCTGATGGGAATGTATTTTACCCCGCTGGTGGTACCGGAAGTCTTGGCAAAATAAATGGGCTGCCCTTTCCATAGCACGTTATGGCGCCCCTCCTTAACCTGGTCTATGTAGGGTTTAAATTTCTCGTAATCCCTGATGGGTACCGCTTTTTGGAATTCTTCGTGGGAATTGACCTGCTCGAAGCCATGTTCCCGGCCGAAATCCGTCTTGCGTCCCGTTTTCAGCAGCTCCTTAAGGATCTTTTTCTGATCTTCCACAGCTGAAAGCATACCTTTGCGGATCTGCTTATGGATATAACTGGCAAAGGGTTTGGCGAGGAATGATTTGATCTTCATCGGAATATGGCAACGTTGTACGCAAAGATAATTTTGATGGCTGAAAGAACGTCCCGCTATTTATAACTTTTTTTAGTTCAATTCTTTGCAGGTTAGTATTTTACCCATACCTTTGCACTCCTAAATTTTGGCATACTATGTTTGCAGTAGTTAAGATCTCAGGTCAGCAGTTCAGGGTCCAGGAAGGCCAGAACCTGTATGTACCCCATATCGCCGGCAGCGCTGGTGATAAGATAAATTTCTCCGAAGTTCTCTTCACTGATAACGATGGTAACATAACTGTTGGTCAGGACGTTAAGGTTACTATTGATGCGGAGATTATTGCCGAGAGACAGGGCGACAAAGTGATTGCATTCAAAATGAAAAGAAGGAAAGGTTTCCGTAAAAAGAAAGGTCACCGTACTTTGTTTACACAAATAAGAATTAACAAGATCGCGTAAGCGAAATATCAAATACCATTAACCATGGCACACAAAAAAGGTGAAGGTTCAGTAAAGAACGGTCGCGATTCACAAAGCAAACGTCTCGGTGTCAAAATATTTGGCGGACAACCAGCGGCAGCAGGTAACATCATTGTACGTCAGCGCGGTACAGAATATCATCCAGGAAAAAATGTTGGTGTCGGAAGAGACTTTACCATCTTCGCATTAACCGATGGGGTAGTTGAATTCAGAAGAGGGAAAAACGACAAAACGTTTATTTCTGTAGCTCCAGTGGAAATTGCCGGATAAGGAAATTTTGGGTAAATAAAAAATTTTTTTGCAGAATTTAAAAAGTGTTTCTACTTTTATGGTATAGTAACCCATTTACTAAACCATTAAATTCAAAAAAACATGGCCACTGCAAAGAAGGCTGTCCGGAAACCTGCTGTTAAAAAAACAGTAAAGAAGGCAGTAAAAAAAGCAGCTGTTAAAAAAGCTGTAAAGAAATCGATCAAAAAGGCTGCTGTAAAAAAAGCCGTTAAGAAATCAGTAAGAAAAGCTGTTAAGAAAGCCACCGTTAAAAGGGTAGTTAGAAAAGCAGCCATTAAACGTAAAATCAAGAAAGCTTTAGGTAAGTAATTACTTAAAGCTTTTTTTTTATTTCTAACCATTAAATTCAAACAAAAATGGCAACTGCAAAAAAGGCCGCAAAGAAAGCCGCTCCTAAGAAAGCTGTAAAGAAAGCCGCTAAGAAAGCTGCTCCTAAGAAAGCTGCTAAGAAGGCTGCAAAGAAAGCTGCTCCTAAGAAAGCTGCTAAGAAGGCTGTTAAGAAAGCTGCAAAGAAGAAGTAATTCTTCCAGCTCAGCAAAATACCAAGTCCCCCGTAAGCGGGGGACTTTTTTTATTCCCTAAATTGATCTTTCATTTTGAACCATGACCGACAATTACTTCATCGCCGATCAGTTTTCACTGCTTGCCAAATTAATGGAGATTCATGGCGATAATGCATTCCGCGCCAAGAGCTATGCCATTGCAGCGTTTAATATTGAGAAACTTCCTGTTCCCCTGGCTGGACTTTCCACCGATAAAATTTCGGAATTAAAAGGCATTGGCGATTCCACCGGAAAAAAAATCATAGAGATCCTTGAACATGGGAAGCTCAACGCGCTGGAAGAACTGGTGACCAAAACACCGGTGGGAATTATGGAGATGTTAGGCATCAAAGGTATTGGACCAAAAAAAATCAATACCATCTGGAAAGAAATGCAACTGGAAAGCCTGGGTGAACTATTATATGCCTGCCAGGAAAACCGGTTGTTGATGTATAAAGGCTTCGGGGCGAAGACACAGCAAAATGTCATGGATGCCATAGAATTTTATTTTCATCACAAAGGCAGTTTCCTTTATGCAGAAGTAGACGCATATGCGTGGACCCTACACAACGAGCTACTAAAAAATTATCCAGGGGAGTTGGTAAATTTTACCGGGCCGTTCAGGATGCAGCATGAAATCATCAACGCGGTGCAATGGGTAACTACTATTCCTGAACATGGCGTAACGTCCCTTTTGCTGAAACACGACATTACTAAAACTGCTGCCAAAGATGATATACATTACTACCGCGGTAATGAAAGTATTCCCCTCGAATTCCGTTTTACTGACAAACTCGACTATCATCAGCAATTATTTATCTCCAGTTGCAGCAATGAATTTATGGAGGCCTGGAACAAAAAACATGAACCCTCTCCAGCTGTATCAGAAGAAGAAATATTTTCTACCCACCATGTCAATTACATCCCGCCTTTTCTTCGTGAAGATCCCTCAATTATTGATAAAGCTTATGCGGCACCGCTTCCTGAAGTATTGCAAACCACTGACATCAAGGCAATAATTCATTCACACAGCAACTGGAGTGACGGGGTAAACAGCATTGAAGAAATGGCCAAAGGTTGTATTGCCCTGGGCTACGAATACCTCGTGATCAGTGATCATAGTAAATCCGCATTTTATGCGAATGGACTTCAGGAAGACCGCATACGTGAACAACATAAACTGATCGATGAACTCAATGACCAGTACAAACCTTTCAAAATTTTCAAGAGCATTGAATCAGATATCCTGAATGATGGGAGCCTTGATTATCATAATGAACTGCTTGGAAGTTTCGACCTGGTCATTGCTTCCGTTCACTCAAACCTAAAGATGACAGAAGAAAAAGCCATGGTGCGATTATTAAAAGCCATTGAGCACCCATATACGACCATCCTGGGGCACATGACGGGCAGGCTGCTCTTGTCACGAAAAGGATATCCCGTTAATGTAAGCGCTATTATAGATGCCTGTAAACAGCATAATGTGGTGATCGAACTCAATGCGCATCCAAGGAGACTAGACATGGACTGGCATTTTATTCCGGAAGCACTGGAAAAAGGAGTGAAAATATCTGTGGACCCAGACGCACATTCCATTAAGGGATATAATGACGTTCGATATGGTGTATTGGCTGCTCAAAAAGGCGGACTGACTAAAGAAAATAACCTTAGCAGTTTCTCACTGGAAGAATTTGAGGCCTTCCTGGCATCGAAAAAAAAGACTGATGTATAATGATGTGCCATTAAATCTTCAAATCCATGATTTTGCTACTGCGATTCATTTTCAGCCATAACCTCCACATCAGCAAGTGGCAGGAAAACGTGAAAACTGGTTCCCTTATGTGCATTGGTTTTAAACCATATTTCGCCTTTCGCCTGTTCAACAATACCCTTGCACATGGCCAGCCCCAGGCCTGTACCTGATGTCTTGGTCGTAAAATTTGGCGAGAAAATTTTTGTTTTCATTTCTTCGGGTATGCCAGCACCGTTGTCTTCGATGATGATTGTGATGCCCTTTCGATCAAGTTCTTCG
>JANMMA010000157.1:0-8146 GCA_031372815.1 Sphingobacteriales bacterium | reverse complement strand
GGACCGGAGTTAGACAGCACGTCCACATATTCTGCAGCTTTAAGGGCGGTTACCAGGGTCGTGTGGTCCGGACTTCCAACAGCGATCTTTACTACATCTTTTTGAGAAACATCATCTTGAACGGCCGATTGTCCACCACCTGCAGGTGCTGATTCGGCGGGTGCTGTTGCTTGCGTTTGCTGATCACCGGTTCCGGAGTTGCAAGAGACCATTAGCATGAAGAAAAAAATGGCAGGAAGATGTTTGGGAAAGTTCATAATCTAGGTTTGATGGTTGGGTTTGAAGCGTGAAAGTATTTCAGGAGGTTCAGTATAATTGTGATTAGGATCATATTCATCCACAACCTGCCAACTGTTTGCTGTGTCCAGACATCAAGTCCAAACATTAGAAGGTTTTTTGGGACCTTCTTGCTATTTTACAGGCTGACCGGAAACTAGTTTCATGATAATCAGGCCCATTGCTTTTTTTGTCACCTTATTATGTCTGTGCATCGCTGTCACTGCGCAGAATATTACCACCATTGCTGGTAACGGCTACACGGGTAATGTAGGGGATGATGGTCCGGCTACCTGTGCAGGCACACCTAATCCCAATGGCATTTGCCTCGACGGCAAGGGTTTTTTATACCTATCTGTGTCTAACTCCATTCGAAAAGTTAACCTCGCAACCAATACTATTTCCCGTGTGGCAGGATCTGATACCGAAGGGTCCAACGGAGATGGGGGACCGGCCCGTGATGCCCTGCTTCAATATCCAACTGCATTATGTACGGATAAAAAAAACAATCTCTATATATGTGAAACAAATGGAAACCGGATCAGGAAAATAAACCTGGTCACCGGTATCATTTCTACCTATGCAGGAAATGGGAATGTTGGTTACAGTGGTGATGGAGGGCCGGCAATAATGGCTTCCCTTAATAGTCCATCAGGAATATGTACTGATGCAGCCGATAATCTTTATATCGCCGACTTCAGTAATAACAGGATCAGAAAGATTGATGCATTAACAGGCACGGTTACAACGATTGCCGGAAATGGTGCTCTCTTTCATTCGGGAGATGGTGGCTTGGCAATAAATGCGAGCATACCTCATCCTACCAGTGTGGCGGTTGATGCCAGCGGGAATATCTATTTTACAGAATTTGCTGCAGGTATAGGCGCGAGGATTCGAAAAATAAACAACACTACAGGTATCGTGACCACTATTGCAGGTAATAATAATTATGCCTATAGTGGGGATGGCGGACTGGCTATCAACGCAGAATTTTTAGATCCGGTAGCTATTATTTTTGATCCATCTGGAAATTTATATATAGCAGATTATGAGGATTCGAGGGTAAGGTTTATTACTGCGTCGAATGGAATAATCAATACAATTGCCGGAAATGGTGTTGGTGCATTTGCCGGTGATGGAGGCCCTGCACCGTCATCTAGCCTTAAAAATCCTCTGCAACTTGCACACGATGGAAATGGAAATTTATATATTGCTGATGACTGGAATCACCGCATACGAAAAGTCGGCAGCGATATTAGTCCACCACCTGTTCTTCCGACAACTATAAATATTTCAGCTTCATCACAGACCAGTTGCGAAGGATACCCGGTTACATTCACTGCCGTGGCAGTCAATCCCGGTTTCAACGCAATCTATCAATGGAAAGTAAATGGCAATCCGGTGAATGTGATTCAACCAATATTTACTACATCTATTTTAAAAAATGGTGACGTTGTAAACTGCACTCTCCAGGCCATTGTCTGCGGTATAGGCACGCAGATCAACACCAATGGTATAAAGATGACGATCTTGCCGGGTACGCCTTCTTCTGTGAGCATCAGGGCATCTGATACTTCGGTATGTAGTGGCACAAACGTTAGTTTTTCTGCGATAGTTACCAATATCGCCAGCAATCCTGCCTACCAATGGAAAAGAAATGGAATTAATGTAGGCAGCAACAGCAACAGTTATGCTACTACGGCTTTGGTCAACGGCGATACCGTTAGTTGTGAGGTCACGGGCACAAGCCTCAGCGCCTGTGGAGGTACCGGAGTCCTAAACTCAAATAAGATTGTGATGAATGTGCAATCGGGTACACCATCTACCATAAGCATTGGCGTTTCTGCTAATGACGTATGTAAAGGCACACCGTTAACGTTCACGGCTGCAGCTATAAATGCAGGAACAAATGCTGCGTACCAGTGGATATTGAATGGCCGAAACGTAGGCACCAACAGCTCAACATACTCAAGTAGTTCACTCTCCAACAACGATATCCTGGTTTGCAGGTTATCTTCGCCAGGTTCCGGATGTTCCACTATACCAGTAACTTCTCCGGAACTCACTGTGAAGATCAAATCATCACCTGAGATTACCCTTTTTCCCCGTGATACTTTGGTGACGGCTGGTGCATTGGTACGACTAACGGCCAACGTTTCCGGCCAGTATTCCACATATACCTGGTCGCCTGCAAACTTACTAACGTCTTCGAATACCCTAAATCCTCAGACTGTTGCCCTGAATACCAATACGAATTATACACTGGAAGTCAGGGGAACAGAAGGATGCTTTTCTGCCGCAACATCCGTGATCCGCATTTTCCGCAAACTATTCATGCCAAATGCATTCACGCCCAATGGCGACAACATCAACGATGTATTCAGGATACCAAACGGTGTTAGCATTACACTATATGAATTTTCAGTATTTGATCGTTGGGGAAATAAGCTATTCAGTACAAAAGATATGAGCCAGGGTTGGAGCGGAACACAAAAAGGGTCTAAAAGTCCGAATGGTGTGTATACTTATATCATCAGGGGTGCTGATGATAAAGATAAATTTACAGAAAAAGGAACCGTTACGCTGGCACGTTGAAACAGATATTTACGTTACAGGCCGCACGATGTTATTCAATTTCCTGTTGGATGATAAAAATTCATGTTACAGGCCTCAACCGGTTATTCGCTTTCCAATTTGGATTTTAATCTATCGAGGCTTTGTTGCATCAACGGACCTTTCATCTCTGCAGCCATCATCCCATAAAATTTTTCCCAGGGATACCATTTTAATTCTTCTACGATAAACCAAACAACCTGTACAGAATCAATAGCAGGATCTTTTTGTTCGATGCTGAAGCCTGATCTGAAAGGCTTTGCATTATTGATCGACATCTCTGTAGATACACCCATTGGTGTAACCCCTTTGATGGTGACGTTATTAGGTATTTGCTGCGATGCTGAATTCCAGCTTAGTACAGAATCCTTCACCATGATGTCTGTCGCATTGGACAACAAACCGTTCCATGCCGGCCAGCTTTTAAGATCACTCACCATCGACACAATACTGTCTTTGGGTGCATGAACCTTGACCCATTTTGTAGTCATCACATGATTGGGAAGCAGGGCTGAAATGGCCAGAATGACGATCAGTATTCCCGAAAGTCCGAGTAATGCAGGTTTAAGTAATCGCATAGAATTGATATAAGAATCGCCTCCCAAATTTTATGCAATGTACATTATGTCCTCCTGCTTTACGGGATTCCTTAGGAAGACTTTAGGTTCTCAACCGGATTCATAATAGCAGCCTTTAAGGCCTGATAACCCACGGTGAATAGCGCAATGAAAACTGCAATAAATCCTGCCAATGCAAACATCCACCAACTTAACATGATCCTGTAAGTGAATGACTGTAGCCATTTACTCATAAACCACCACGCGATGGGTGTGGCTATGATGATTGCAATTAATAACAGCTTGAAAAATTCTGTTGATAACAGCTGGATGATGTTGGTAACGCTGGCTCCCAAAACTTTGCGAATTCCTATTTCCTTTTTCTTTTGTTCTGCACTGAATGCGGTGAGCCCCAATAATCCAAGGCAGGAAATAAATATAGCCATTAACGTAAACGCATTAATTATTTTTGCCAATGTTATTTCTGATTCATACTGCAGCTGTACCTCTTCATCTAAAAAAGCATACTCAAATGGAACTCCGGGGAGATTCTTAACCCAAACCGATTTTATTTTGGCCAGCAACACTTTATAGTTGTTCGATTTAGACGCAACTGTCAGGTTAGTAAGATATGCGTCGTGGGGATTGCACTTTAACATAAAAGGTTTGACTTCTTCACGAAGGGAGTTAAAATTGAAATCCTTTATTACTCCGGCAATTTCCATAGACATTACAGGATCAGGCGGATAATGTGTATATAACATGTTTCCGGTAGCATTTTTTGGATCCAATCCCAACCGCTTTGCAAGTGTTTCATTGATCAGAACCTTTCCTGAATCAGTAAAACGAAAGTCGCTCCCACTAATGATCCGAATACCATTTGCTTTGACAAAATGCTCATCTGTTATTATGTTCATTGCATCAGTTGCATTGGCCATACTTCCTCCCTCCAGGTAAACATTCTGGTCGTTGAAAATGAATTGGCTGATATAATTATTCGCCCTGCTTACTGATTCAATTTCCGACATCTGGCGAAGGTCTTCTATGAATGCAGGCATTCTTTCCTGAGCATCAACCGTGTGAAAACTAAATATCAGTTTCTGATATTTATCAAAGCCCAGATCCTTTTTACTGATAAAATTTAACTGACTATAAATAACTACGATGCCTGCTATCAGTACTACCGACAATACAAACTGGAAAACAACCAATGTTCTGCGGACTCCTGCAGCAGAAATATGGTTACTAAAATCTCCTTTAATCACCTTAACCGCCTGGAATGCTGAAAGATAAAATGCAGGATAGCTGCCGGCAATAAGACCAGTAATGATCACTAGGCAGCCAATTATCAGCCAAAGCCTGTAATCACCAAAAAAACTAAGTTGAATATCAGACTGTGTAATACTATTGAGGTATGGCAATAGTACATATAGTAATGGTAGAACCAGGATAAAAGCCAGAAAGGATAACAAAAATGATTCGCCGAGAAATTGCCTGATAATGTCAGTCTTGCCTGCACCTACGACTTTCCTTACGCCAACTTCCCTGGCTCGTTTAGACGCGCGGGCCGTAGAAAGATTCATAAAATTGATACAGGCAATAACCTGTATGATGGCGGCAATCAACAAAAGCACGTAAAGAAAAGAGGTACTCATTGTTTTACTCATCTCCACTTCATAACCCGTAGTGGTTCGGATGGAAGTAACGGGTTGCAGGTTAAGGTGCTTCTGCATACCCAGATCTTTCAACTGCTGCTCGCCATATTTATTTAGAAAGGCAGGAAGTTTTGCCTCCAGCACAGAAGGATTGGTACCTGCGTTGAGCTTTACATATGAGTTTGCAAAATTGTTTCCAGCCCAAGAATGATTTTTCATAGCATAATTTCCCATCCCTCCACTATTCATAGTAACAAAAATATTCGATTGAATATGTGATTTACCTAAGCGATCATCAACCACTGCGGTAACCGTATACTTTTCCTTTCCATAGGAATTGTCTATCTCGATAACTTTCCCTACAGGATCTTCCCTATCAAAAAGCTTATCAGCAGTAGACTTTTTCAACACAATCGAATACGGAGCGTCTAAGGCACCTGAAATACTACCATTGGTAAAATGATAACTAAATACTTTGAAAAATGTGGAGTCCACATATAACAAATATTTTTCATAGAAAGATTTTTCTTTGTACTTGACGAGATGTTGTTTAATTCCTATTGAAGACACTACCCGGGTATATTCTTTTACTTCTGGAAAATCCTTCTTCATTGCCGGGGCAATAGGTGGTGAGGAAGTTGCATTTTTATGTTTGTCTCCTTTTATGGAAAGAGATGTCGTTACCCGATAAATATTTTCTGCATCCTTATGATGCTTGTCATAGCTATACTGGTCTTCCACGTACAATAGTATATAAAGACATGACAGTGTTCCTATGGCCAGTCCTATCATGTTGATCAGGCTATATGTCTTATTTTTCCATATATGCCTAATGGTGGTTATGATGTAATTTTTAAACATAAGATGATTTTGGTAATTTGATCTTTCAGCCTCGATCATTCCCATTTCGGGACAACCTGTCATAACTCTAATGCGAAGAAAGTGCCGGGACTATAAATCATTATATATTAACCGATTGCAATTTTTTTTGTGCGATTATTGTCCGGTATCAGTACAATAGATGTCCGGTAATGATACACCCTGCAAAAGAAGTACTGAGAACCTCCTGAGGGAACCCAAGTCAGTCATTCCCAGCGAAATACTCTGACCGCAATTGCATAGAGGAGAATACCCCAGACTAGCAACACCGTAAGCTGCTCACCACAATCGTATAAATGCGCACCTTCGAAAGCCACACTCCGCATGGCCTCATTCAGGTGGGTAAGGGGGAGTATTTTACAGATGGGCTGAAGCCATCCGGGAAAGTTTTCAATGGGAAAAAAAGTACCCGCCAGCAGAAATTGTGGAAGCGTGATAAGGTTTGAAAAAGGCGGAATGGCAGTTTCGCTTTTCGCCAGGCCGCTGACGATAAAACCAAAGCCCATAAATACCAACAGGCCGACCATACTTAGTACAAGCAGTTCCACAAAGGTCACCCAGCCGTGTACCAGCGTAAAGTTGAAGGCATAATATCCGAGGGTCAAAATAATAACTGCAGTAAGCAACTGGAAGATCATCCTGCTGAGTGCTTCACCGAAAACGATATAGGTTTTTTTTATGGGTGTTGCAAAAAATCGTTTCAACACCAGTGTCTGACGGAGGTTAAAAAAAATAAAGGCGACGCCAAAAACACCGGCACTCAATAATGAAAAGCCAAGCTGACCAGGAAGGATAAAATCTATAGTCCGATAGACCCTGCCCGGTACCTTTTCATCTGCACTTAATGTGGCATAGGTTGGCTGCCCCGGAAATATGATCTTATCAAACCTGGAGATTACCGTATAAATAATTGACCGCAGGATATTTATATTCTGGGCATTTACGGCACCAGAAGTTTTCATATCGATGGTATACTGTGGAGACCCGGATGAATTCTTTTTAATATTGATGATCGCCGTGATACGTCCTCGTTCAAGGTCTGTTTCCATGTCGGCCAGTGGCTTGCGAATGATCAAAAGACCCACACTATCGCGCAATACTTTATGCAGCATACTGCTACTGTCAGAAGCGGGGTCAAAACCAACTTTGAAAGTCATCCTGCCTCCACCACCAATAAACCCAAAAACAAGGATGAAGATCAGTGGAAACAATACACTGAACACAATGGCAGATGGACTACGGATTATGGCCATCAGGCTGGCTTTTGTGATCGCCAGCATGGCTTTTACCTGGCTGTAAGATTTCGACATATGCTAAGCCGCAAAACTATCGGAAAAAGTAATAACAAAATGGCTTAGTTCCATTTCCACTCAAAAGGAAGTCGGGTTTGTATTATCCCAATATTGTCCTGAATACTTTTCATTCGCAGGTAGAGTTCGTAATTTTCACGGCCAAGTTCTTCCTGCATCAGTTTTGACTTATTCATCGTGGAAAAAGAATTGAACAGCAGGTCAAATGGCGATTTTGGTTCAGGGTATTCGCGGATATTATAGTCTTTAATTTTGGCCAGTATGGCCGCACTGCGTATGGCCTCGTCTATACCACCTATCCTATCTGCCAATCCGATTTCAATGGCCCGCTTCCCCGTCCACACCCGTCCCTGTGCAATACTGTCGATATATGCGGTGTCTTTTTTTCTTCCATCTGCTACTCTTCCCTTAAAATCAGCATAGATGCGGTCCACTTCGCGCTGTATGATTTTTCTTTCGGATGGATTAAGTGGCTTAGTAATCGTTAGCGATCCGGCATAAGTGGATGTTTCTACGCGGTCAAAAGTAACCCCGAGTTTATTTTTAAAAAAACTGCCCATATTGGGGATCATAGCGAATACGCCGATGGAACCCGTAATGGTATTAGGCTGGGTAAAAATAGAATCAGCTACACAAGCAATATAGTAACCACCGCTTGCGGCTACATCTCCCATGGATACTACGATAGGCTTTCCCGCTTTTTTTGCCAGGTATAATTCACGCCAGATGACTTCACTGGCAAAACTGCTTCCGCCGGGAGAATTGATCCGCAGTACGATGGCCTTAATGTCTTTGTTGTACCTCAGTTTGCGGATCAGTCCGCGGTACTCATCCGCACCAATTTGTCCTTCCTCAC
>JANMMA010000118.1:0-1609 GCA_031372815.1 Sphingobacteriales bacterium | reverse complement strand
AGACTGTAGCGATGACAAATTTTGAGGCAGGTATCCCGACACGTAAACTAACTTACTAATTTTCGATGGCATGTTTTCTGCGACCTGTGAAATAATAAGTCCGGCCATACTGTGCCCTACTAAAATTACTTTACCCGGATGTTGCTTAATCACCTTGCTTACCGCGTTCACATAATCAGTGAATGCCAATTTTGCAGCAGGCGCCAGGTCAATCCCGTGGCCAGGGAGATTAACAACCTCAACATTGGCTCGTACGGCAAGCGGGTTTTTGACCAAACTCCAGCTACTTTCGTCTGCAAAAGCGCCATGCACCAATACATATGTAGGATACCTGGCCCTGTCTTTTTCTATCGCAGCAATTACAAGCCTGGCAGCAGCTGCGCCACTGTTTTGTTGTTGCCCGGTTATAAGGTTTCCATCCTGCACAGCATAGGCGGCAAAAGGTTGACCCACCTCGAACCTGCTTTTTGGCATCTTTCTCGCTTCGTCCTCTATCCTGAACGGTTGAATTTTCATTCCAACAAAATCATCGGCATACTGCTCTTCACTTGATGCAAAGCCTGTCCATCTTTTTCCTTCTACCAGATATGTACCATTAGGAAGTTTTGATTTAAGGAGAATACAAACACCATGACAAATGGCAGCCGTTGGTTTACCTGTCAGATAGAAATCAGTAAAGAATTTATGCAATGGTTTATTGTCGATGAAAGTGTACATCGGTCCTTGTCCACCGCAAACAAAAATGGCTTTATAATCATCTGCTTTTACTTCAGACAACTTCCTGGTGTTTTTAAGCAGGGCCATCTTGGCGGAGTCTTTCTTAAAACCCAGCGACAGATAATCAAATGCTGCATATTTACTCGCATCTTCAGGATCACTGTAGCCGTCGAAAACTACAGCACCGCCATCAGGGCTGGCAATGTCAACATCAAACCCAGCTTCAGAAAATTCCCAGTATGGATGCGTCACTTCTGCAGCCCAAACACCAATGGGCCAGCCTGTCTGCTTACTGGTTGAGGGGTTCGAAACAATTAATAAAACCTTGCCTTTACTTCCTGCGCCATGCTGTGCTAGTAATGAAAAGGAAGAAATAAACAGCAATCCAAATATGATAATAAATTTCTTCATGAGCTTTGTTTGAAACATAAATGTCAGTTCATCCCGGACATAAACCATGTACTGCACATTAATGTTGGTTACAGACAATTAAGTGCGCTGGACAGGTCAATAATTTCCCATGGTAATACCAAAACTCCACCAGACATCGTAATTACTCAATCCCTTATTAATGACATGATCATAATAATAGTTGAAAGCCGTCCGAAATGCCATACGCTTGGTAAAAGGTACATCCAGGCTGCTCTCAGCATGCCAGCGATAGTTAGACAACGATTCAAGAGATGGCTGTATCCAGCACTCATATCTCCACCTCAACTTTCCTTTAAACAATTCATGTTGTCCTGATAATCTTGCAATGGCCCGCCAGGTCCGGATAATTCTGCTTGAAGTATCTTCATAATGGGTAAAACTATTGCCGAAATATTTTGTGTCGTCATAACTGATCGACAACGATGACTTCACAATATTTGTTCTACTACCGGTTAGCCGA
>JANMMA010000102.1:0-11508 GCA_031372815.1 Sphingobacteriales bacterium | reverse complement strand
AAAATTTCGCCGGAAAAACTAAAGCTATTATTTGCCACATTTTCCGCTGCTGATAAGTCCACCTACCGCAACAGTGCTGAACTGTTCATCCGCGTCTATCAGCGGGAGTGGGAAACTGTACTTGAGCGGGCAGCCACTGTTTTGCCATACCTGGAGAAAAAGCTGGGAAAGTATCCCTATCAACAATATTCTTTCATCCAGGGTGGAGATGGCGGAATGGAATACGCGATGGCTACATTGTTGAAAGGTGCAGGGGAAGAAGTGATATACCACGAATGGATCCACTCCTGGTTTCAGATGGCGGTGGGTACAAACGAATCCTTATATGCGTGGATGGACGAAGGATTCACCAATTTTATGGAGGAAAATGTTTTCGCTTTCCTAAGTAAAGACGGTATTGAATTTCCTCATGAAGATTCCTACCAGACCTATTTCCAACTGGTGAAATCAGGGCTTGAAGAACCCCTTACAACACACGCCGATCAATTTGAGAGCCGTCTCGGCTATGTGATCAGTGCATATAACAAAGGATCAGTCCTGATGGAACAGCTTGGTTACATTACAGGGGCTGAAACCCGTGACAGGATAATGCTTGAATATGTACGCCGATGGAAGTTTAAACATCCGGACGTTGTCGATTTTTTTCGGGTAGCGGAAGATGTTAGTGGGATTCAACTGGATTGGTACAGGGAATATTTCGTCAATGGCACAAAAACCATCGACTACGGAATAGACAGTCTTTGGCAGGAAAACAACAAGCTGACTGTGAGGCTGAAAAATAATGGTAAGGTACCGATGCCGGTTGACGTGATGCTAACTTTCAAAGATGGATCAAAAGAGATGGCATACATACCACAATACCTCATGTTTGGCAGCAAACCATCGGAAGACAAGTCAATAAAAAGAACCGTTTGTGCCCCGTGGAGGTGGACCCACCCGTATTATGTTTTTTCCATAAACAGAAATTTGGTCGACCTGAAATCCATCGAGATAGATCCGTCCAGGCGAATGGCAGATATCGAACGAAAAAATAACAGGCTTGAACTGAACTGGTAACTAACTTAACAGGAAATCACATACATAACAAAATTACCGACTCATATTGTTAGTGAAAAATAGTTATAATACCAAAAGGGCATCATCTCTGATGCCCTTAGGGTAAAAGGAGGGCGAAACTATCTTCCAAAGTATTTATTGACTGCTTCGATGCGATTATTTACGTGCAGTTTTTCGTAGATGTGGTAAACGTGTTTTCTTACTGTTTCCTGTGCAATGAAAAGTTGTGCCGCAATTTCTTTATACAGCAGGCCTTTTGACAGCAACTCAAGTATCTCCGCTTCTCGGTTTGATAAAGTATCGATCTTAGTATGACTACCATCGGGTATTTTTTGAAAAGCGTTTACTACTTTCCTGGCAATCTGGCTGCTCATTGGCGCACCGCCTTCATACAATTCCCTTATAGCCTCCAACATTTTTGACGGCGTGGTTTTTTTTAAGATATAGCCGTTAGCGCCCGCTGCCAGGGCTTCGAATATTTTCTCATCTTCTTCATACACCGTACACATCATAAAAAGGATTTCCGGATGTTCTGGTTTTATGCGCCTGACGCATTCAATGCCGTTCATTTTGCCCAGGTTGATATCCATTAAAACCACATTGGGATGGCGGACGGGTAAACCCGACAATGCATCTTCCGCGGAAATGAATGAACCCAGTAATTCGTATCCGTCGGCCATCATGATAATCTGCTCCAGTGCCTGGAGGATATCTCTATTATCCTCCACTATACAGACAGATATATTGTTTGCCATTTTTACAAAGCTATTCATTAACATGAATCGGCCAATACCACTAACTGGTTAGTTTTGTTCCGAAAAATATATTTCCCGGGGTTTATAGGGGCACATAAAGCAAGTATTTTTGGTCGAACCAGGGCTCCGGAAAGATGGTATTGATCTCCCACATATGGGGCCTTAGAGCGCTGTCTGACATTTCCTGTGATAGGTCGCCCCCTTTTAGAAAGATCATACCGTTCTTGAATTCCGGGAGTTGCCGGCCTCCCCGCAGTAGAGGTTTTCCCCAGAGCCAGAGATCTTTTAACGGCGCCACAGCGCGGGAAACCACAAAATCATACCTGTTCTGGTGTATTTGTTCAGCCCGACTATGAATGGTTTCCACGTTACCCAGTCCGATGCTTTGTGACACTGCGTCCACTACTTTAAGCTTTTTGCCAATAGAATCCACCATCGTGAAGCGCACCTTTGGAAACATAATGGCGAGGGGTATACCTGGAAAACCTCCGCCTGTTCCGATATCAACGATTTGAAGGTCATCAGCCAGCGAAAAATCAAAAATGGCCGCAATGGCAAGAGAGTGAAGGATGTGTTTTTCATAAAGGCCGTCGATGTCTTTACGTGATATTACGTTGATCTTTTCATTCCAGTCGCGGTATAATGCATCAAGTTTCGCAAACTGTTGCTCCTGTTTAGGGGTAAAATCAGCAAAATATTTTTGGAGCAGGTCCATTCCCGTATGGCTCATTTCCAGACGGCTTTAGGTTTCTTCAGTGTGGCCGGAAAGAAAATGATATAAAATAGAAATATGCCGATATCGAAAAATAAAAACCATGGGAAAAGGTCTCTCTCATTCAGCTTTTGCATACTCTTATAATAAACAACCGACTGTATGGTGAGCCTTAGGACAAACATTCCCATTACGATACGCCAATCCGCCATAATCAAAGCTGCAACGAACAATGGATAAAATAAGAATTGCGATAATGAGTATAATGACAATAGAAAACGGTGGCCGGCTTTATAATATCGGGCCGTAGAGTAATGCCTAGTTTTCTGTTTGTACCAACGTGCAAAAGTTGTTTCGGGCTTCGACAAAGTAAATGCTTCCTGGTCAAGCACAACAGCGGTGTTTTTTCTGTTTGCTGCCATGTTGATAAATAAATCATCATCGCCGCCTGGGATGTGGTTATGGGAGGAAAATCCTTTATGGCGGTAAAAGAGTTCTTTTTTATAAGCGAGGTTTCTGCCAACACCCATATAAGGAATACCAGCCATTGCATAAGATAAGAACTGCAGGGCACTGTGAAACGTGTCGAAGCGAATGATCTTGTTGAGGATACCTTTTGTTTTATGATAGGCCCCGTAACCCAGAGCAATCTCCACGCCGTTATTAAAAGGCTCCTGCATTTTCTGAATCCAGAACTCAGACGCAGGTACGCAATCGGCATCTGTCAACAATACAACTTCATACCGCGCAGTTTTTAATCCGACCGATAAGGGAAATTTTTTGCCGGGGATAAGGATCGCTTCCTGTTTTAGTTCTATTACATTGAGTTGTCGGAATTGCTTATGGAGACCTTCCAGTAGGTAACGTGTCTCATCCTGTGAGTTGTCGTTAACCAGTAATACTTCATGTGTACTGCGATAATTTTGAACGAGCACACCCGGTAGGTTAACAGCAAGGTTAGGCGCTTCATCCCTTGCGCAGATTACCACGCTTACAGGATGTTCCTGTGATTGCTCCTTTTCTTTTGGTCTGTAAAATGCCACTCTTCCGAAAAAGAAGAGGTAATAAAAAAGTTGGATCAGGGTGATAGCGCAGAAAGTGCCAAATACGATCCATTCCCAGGGTGTAGCCATGATGGGTGCGAAAATACATTGAAAACGGATATTCAGCCTTGAATTCTGTAGCAGAAAACAATTGGTTTACCTTTGCCGCCATTCATCCATAAATAATTACGTTGGAACTCAGTTTTGCTATTCATCATTCACATCCCGGATCAAAAGCGCGTGCCGGATTAATTAAAACTGATCATGGTGAAATTCCTACACCTATTTTTATGCCGGTGGGCACGGTGGGTAGCGTAAAAGCCGTTACGCAACAGCAACTCTGTAATGATGTTGATGCAAAGATCATTCTTGGAAATACCTATCACCTTTACTTGAGGCCCGGGATGGATGTATTGAGGGCAGCAGGTGGACTTCACCACTTTATGTGTTGGAACAGGCCCATACTGACAGACAGCGGTGGTTACCAGGTTTTTTCATTGGCGTCAAGCCGAAAGATCAGCGAAGAAGGTGTGGTTTTTCAAAGTCATATTGATGGTTCCAAACACTTGTTCACGCCTGAAAACGTGATGGATATTCAGCGCACTATAGGCGCGGATATTGTGATGGCGTTTGATGAATGCCCGCCATATCCCAGCGAATATAAATACGTGAAAGACTCAATGGACCTGACCCATCGATGGTTACAACGATGCAAGACACGGTTTGATGCCACAGATAACGGCTACGGATATACGCAAAATTTATTTCCTATCGTGCAGGGCGGAACGTTTGGGGATCTGCGGAAAGCGTCATGTGAATATATCAGCTCCCTTGAGGCACCGGGAAATGCCATCGGCGGACTTAGTGTTGGTGAGCCAACCGAAATGATCTATGAATATTGTGCATTGTCCTGTGAGCACCTGCCTGTAAATAAACCTCGTTACCTGATGGGTGTAGGGACCCCCTGGGACTTATTGGAATGCATATCGTTGGGGATCGATATGTTCGACTGTGTGATGCCTACGCGAAATGGCCGTAATGCCATGTTATTTACGACGGGAGGAGTAATTAATATCGACAACCAGAAATGGACGTATGATTTTAGTCCGCTTGATGAAGGCATACCCAATGAATTTAGCCGCTATTATACCAAATCATATCTACGTCACCTTATTAAGTCGAAGGAGTTGCTTGGGTTGACCATTGCGTCTGTACATAATCTTGCATTTTATCTATGGCTGGTAAAAGAAGCCAGATTGAAAATAGCAGAGGGGAACTTTCTATCCTGGAAAAACAGCATCATACCCATACTCAAAACAAGGTTGTAAAAGCTCACACAGAAAACTTTGTATTCGTATTTTATGTCCGAATCAGGGGTTCTTTTTTGAACACAAAGTTTATGGTTTTTTTCTCTGGGCGAAAAGCCAGGGCAGCAATGCCGGTTCTATAAATGCTTTGTTCCAACTGTCGTGGCCTACGCCGGGATATTCGGTATACTTCACGTTTAGTTTGGCTTTTCTCATAGCAGCAACCATAACCCTTGAATTACTCACGAGTACAGAGGAGTCTGCATCACCGTGGAAAACCCATGCAGGCAATTTTTTTCGATATTTTTTTACAAACGCGGGATCGCCGCCTCCACAAATCGGAAAGGCGGCCGCA
This sequence comes from Sphingobacteriales bacterium, assembly GCA_031372815.1. Classification (GTDB taxonomy): domain Bacteria; phylum Bacteroidota; class Bacteroidia; order Chitinophagales; family Chitinophagaceae; genus Pollutibacter. Next base: position 6,280 of record JANMMA010000102.1, on the reverse strand, counting down.
AACAGATCAGGCCTGATCTGCAGTGCATCAAAAGTTCCGAAGCCGCCCAGTGAAAGGCCTCCCAGGTAGATCCTGTTTTTATCGATCGTGCCCGTTTTCAAAAGGGTGTCGATAAAACTCAGTAATAATTTCATGTATTTAGTTGGTGGCTTATTTCCCAGTCCGTATCGGCCAACACTGTCGGATGGATTTTTCGTACTGGTGATTCTGGCCCAGTATTCATTAGCGCCGAGTTGAGGGAAGATAATGATGGCAGGAAAACGCGTACGGTTAGCCGAATCCAGGAACAGGTCTGCACCCCATGTCAACTGTAACTCATTATCGGACCCCCTTTCCCCCGAACCATGAAGGAATATAACCACAGGATATTTTTTGGCAGGGCTATAATTGTAGGGCGTGAGTATTCTACAAGGCAGCGTGTCTTGACCCTGCACAAACAACTGTTTTTCATAAAGACTGCGATCCTGCGACCACGCGCAAAAACCCAACAGCAATGTAGCTGCAAGGAGCTGAAATTTTTTCATTCAACAATTTATGATAATTGTACGAATTGGATTTTAACTTCCCTTACCGGAGAATTACGGTATTTTTGGCCTCTCAAACGCCACTCCCTGAAGAAAATCGACTGGTATATATTAAGAAGTTTCCTGTCAACGTTTTTTTTCTCTGTCATACTGTTCACCCTGATTTCGACGGTGATAGATATGAGCGAAAAAACGGATGATTTCACGAGATCGCAACTTTCAGCGAAGGCTATATTCTTTCAGTATTATATGGGATTCATTCCCTTCATCATTTCCATGCTTTTCCCGTTGTTTGTTTTTATTTCAGTGATCTTTTTTACTTCAAAGATGGCGAACAGGTCAGAGTTCATCGCGATTCTTGCCAGTGGCGTTAGTCTACAAAGGATATTGAGGCCGTATCTTGTAGGAGGCATTTTCCTGGCAATTCTTTTTTGTGATGGAAATTTTTATTTGATACAGTGGGCAAATGAAAAAAGGACCTTGTTTGAAGCTAAATATGTGAAGGGGCCAATGATGGACGTAATGTCGAAAAGCATATACATGCGCATCGATTCTTTTTCCTACTGCGGAATTCGCTATTACGATACAACGGCAAAGGGTGGGGGAAGTTTTTTTATGAACCGGGTAATTAGTCACAGTGTAACCTATAACCTGCGATCAGATAATATCAATTGGGATACAGCAAGGAAAATGTGGAAGCTCAGTGGAGTGGTGGAAAGAAAGATACATCCTTTGGGAGAGGATGTCAGCTATTTTCCGGAGGTATATAAAAATTTCAACTTCACCCCGAAAGATCTTCAGCGGGACGAATACATGAAATCCAGGCTTACTACACCCGAGCTTAATCGAATGATCCGGTTGGAACAACTTCGTGGTTCAGAGACTGTCAAGGAATTGATGATGGAAAAGGCACACCGGACCGCTACACCCGTGGCAGTTGTTATCCTTACGCTGATTGGTGCAATCATGGCATGCCGCAAGATCAGGGGCGGCAGTGGGGTTCACCTTGCCACCGGCATTATCATCTGTGCCGTCTTTATACTTACAGACAGGTTTTCCACCATATTTTCCACGAAGGGAGACCTAAACCCCTATATAGCTGCCTGGGTGCCCAATGTGATCTTTAGTTTTATCACGATTTACCTGTATAAAAAAGCGCCGAAGTAATGATTTAGTGCAACCTTTCCATTTAATCATTTGTTGTGCGAGGTAGATTTTCTACCTTTAGTTTTCCCCGGGTAAATACTATCCCGATAAAAACTTTATTACCATATGGAAGTGCTCAAAGAAAAATTTAAGGCTAAATCAGAAGCGGTCAATGCTGAAATCAGGGAAATATTAAAAGAACATGGCAACAAAGTAATTGGTGAAGTTACCCTTTCTCAGGTTTACCAGGGTATGCGCGGGATTACCGGCCTGGTAACGGAAACATCTTTGCTGGATGCAAATGAGGGTATACGTTTCCGTGGTTATTCTATTCCTGAACTGCAGGAAAAGCTTCCCAAGGCAAAAGATGGCAGTGAACCACTTCCCGAAGGGTTGTTTTACCTGATGCTGATTGGTGAATTACCGACAGAAGATGATGTAAACCGAATCACTTCTACACTCCAGCGACGCTCTCACGTTCCCAATTACGTATTTGATACGATCGAGTCACTTCCGATCAGTGCACATCCCATGACGCAATTTGTGGTGGGCATTATGGCGCTGCAGACAGAGAGCCAGTTTGCCAAAAAATATGCCGCCGGTATGAACAAGAAGGATTACTGGGATGCAGCTTTTGATGATTCAATGGACCTGCTGGCCAGGCTTCCAAGGATTGCAGCCTATATATACCGACGAAAATACAAAAATGGCGATCATATTCAGCCCAATGGACTGCTCGACTGGGCAGGAAATTTCGCCCATATGATGGGCTTTGAAGACGACAGCTTCAAAGAACTGATGAGACTTTATATGGTCATTCACGCAGACCATGAAGGTGGTAATGTTTCAGCCCATGCAACACATCTTGTTGGCTCTGCTTTAAGTGACCCGTTCCTCAGTTTTGCGGCCGGAATGAATGGGCTCGCCGGACCGCTCCACGGATTGGCAAACCAGGAAGTGATCAAGTGGATCAATGAGCTCACAGAACAACTTGGTTCCGAAACACCCAGCAAAGAACAAATTGCGGATTATGTAAAACAGACTTTAAGTGAAGGAAAAGTAGTTCCTGGTTACGGACATGCTGTCTTGAGAAAAACCGATCCTCGATATACTGCTCAAATGGAATTTGGTAAGAAGCATATGCCGGAAGATCCATTGGTAAATATTGTTTGGAATATTTATGACGTTGTTCCCCCAATATTGCAGTCACTTGGAAAAGTAAAAAACCCATGGCCAAATGTGGATGCCCACTCTGGTGCTCTGCTCGTGCATTATGGCATGGTGGAGTATGAGTTCTATACCGTTCTTTTTGGTGTAAGCCGTGCGCTGGGTGTACTTGCCTCTCTATGCTGGGACAGGGCGATGGGCTTTCCTTTGGAAAGACCAAAATCTGTAACTACAGAACAGGTTAAGTTATGGCTCGACGGCAAAGATGAAATTTGGGGAGAGTAATTTACAGTAGAGACTACAGATCAGAGACGAAAGTTTATTTTTTCACTCTGTCGTCCCCGACGCTGATCTCCCTAAAGCGATACTCCTCTTTTCCAGGGAATAAAGTCATCCTGTCCGTGCTTTACGGCACTTACTGTGAGGTCGCCACTGGCCACACCGATTACGTAATCGAGGATCCGTTCACCGGCTTCTTCAATGGTTTCCTTTCCTTCAATAATGGTACCTGTATTGATATCAATAATATCAGGCATCCGATTGAACAGCGCGGTATTGCTTGATATTTTGACCACGGGCACGATGGGGTTTCCGGTTGGCGTTCCAAGGCCCGTAGTAAATAAAACAATATTGGCGCCTCCGGCAACTTCGGCTGTTGTGGATTCCACATCATTTCCCGGGGTGCACAAAAGATTCAGTCCAATTTTCGTGTATACGTTGGGGTAATCAAGTACATCAGTCACAGGTGAAGTGCCTCCTTTTTTTGCAGCACCCGCACTTTTAATGGCGTCTGTAATCAATCCATCCCTGATATTGCCTGGCGAAGGGTTCATGTCAAAACCGCTTCCTACTGCTGTGGCCCTTTCGTTATACCTTCTCATAAGGTGGATGAACTTCCGGGCTGTCTGCTCATCAATGCATCGATCACTCAATTCCTGTTCTACACCACATAGTTCTGGAAATTCTGAAAGGATCACCGAACCTCCGAGCGCTACCAGAAGATCGGAAGTATAACCAATGGCGGGATTTGCTGAGATTCCCGAGAATCCATCACTTCCACCGCATTCCAGCCCAATGCACAATGACGATAAGGGCGATTCTTTCCGCTTCATTTGGTCGGCCATCATTGCACCTGCAAATGTTTGCCTTAAAGCCATTTCCATTAACACTGATTCCTTACCAATTTTCTGCTGTTCTAAAATAAAAATGGGTTTGGAAAAATTCGGATCACGTTTATGGATCTCCTGTTCCAATATACTGACCTGCGCATGCTGGCATCCAAGGCTAAGAACGGTTACTCCGGCAACATTTGGATGTACAATATATCCGGCAAGCAGTCCGCATAATGCGTCTGAATCTTCCCGGGTGCCACCACATCCGCCATCGTGCTCAAGGAATTTTATACCATCAACATTTTTAAACATCCTTTCTGTGGAAACAATAGTTTCTCTGAGAGAACTATTATGTGCAAGAATGTCTTCAGCAGTTTTCCCAGATCTTACCATGTCTAATAGTTCCCTGGCCTGCTGCTGATAGGAATTTGGTGCTGCGTAACCAAGATCTTTCAACAATGCATCTTTCAAAACCTGCAGGTTCCTGTTTTCACAAAACACCAGGGGAACAACCAGCCAGTAATTGGCTGTTCCGGTTTTCCCATCAGCCCGTTGATAGCCCATAAAACTGCGGTTGCTAAATGCACTTACATCGGGTATTTGCCAGGATGTTTTCCTGCTACCAAGACCGAAATCATGAGTGGCATGATGTACATTTTTTACAGATACTAGTCCACCTGCAGGAATATCGGTGGTAGCTTTTCCAACCAGTACACCATACATAATGACGGCATCGCCTGTTCGCATATGGTTCATAGTGAACTTATGTTTTGCAGGAATACTTTCTGCCAGCGTTAACTGTTCAATTTTTTCTCCTGCGCTCAGGTCGCTCAGTGCGACCAGCACATTATCAGCCTGATGTACCTTCAGATACCTGTGCATAATGTTGATTTAAACTTGCTCAATGTAACGATAATACACAAAGTGTTTTCCATAAAAAAACCGCTCTTGAAAGGGAGCGGTTTTGAAAACGTTTGACTGAATTAGATTTACGTATACGTTCCTGTCAAGGAATAGTTTTGAAGCCCGTAAAATCTGTTCATCAACCTATATTATCTAGAGATCTCGATCAATTTATCATTGCCTCCGCCATTACTTGTGCAAACATACACGCGACCGGCAGGTGATACGCAAATGTCCCTGAGTCTGCCCCAGTTGCCGCGAAAAAACTGTGATGTCGAAATAACTGAATTACCATCACCACTTAATTTAAGCTGGTATAATGTTGCGTCTTTCAACGTTGTCACAAGTAATGAATTCTTCCATTTTGCAATTCGATCATTGTTATAAAAGTCCATGCCACCGGTAGCCACAGTGGATCCACCTGATGACCAAATGGGATCCTTAATATTATTGGTTGAACAGAAACTTGTTTCGCCTCCATCGCAAGGGCCTTCCACATTAGGCCATCCATAATTCCTGTTGCGTTCAATAATATTGACTTCGTCCTCTATACTCGCACCGTGTTCACTAGTGTAAATGTTGTTATTCACTACTACTATTCCCTGAAGGTTTCGATGGCCCAGGCTCCACATGGGATTACCTGAAATCGGGTTGTCGGAAGGAATGGAACCGTCAAGATTTATCCTTAAAACTTTTCCGTTTTTAGTTGACGTGTTTTGCACTAAACTTGTGTTGGCTGCATCACCTGTGGTAATCAGTAGTTTATTGTCAGATGTAATCCAAAGCCTTGCACCATTATGAATGGTGGCGGCAGGCAGGAGGTCAATCAATGTAGTGGGATTTGAAAGGGTATTGTTAGCGTAGGTAAACCTCACCACTTTTTGTGTGTAAACTCCGTCCTTTGTATAATTATACACTACATACAAATATCCATTTTTGAGAAAATCTGGATGCTGGACCATGCCGAGCAATCCACCTTCACCCTGGGCCGATACATCGCTTACAAAAAATTCAAAAAGAGTATTACCGGTTATTGGGTCTATCCTGAGGATCTTGCCCGCCCTTTCGGTCATCCATAAACTACTATCTTTTCCCCATAAAATTTCCCAGGGGAAATTCAGGCCTGATTTAACGGTTCTTATACTGTCGGTAGGCCAGTTATCTCCGGGATCAGGGTTTGGGTTTTCGATGCTATCATTTTTATCGCAGGACCCCGCGATTATAACAGCACTTAACAATAGACTTAGCAGAATACGGTATCTCATTGGCGTTTTTGTCTCTAAGAAACAAAAATCCTGCCTTTATGTTGCCCTTTTACCTTTTCAATATATAGCCAATTGTTGTAAACATTCGTTCAGATATTTATACTTTGTTGGCAGCCAGACTATTAGGCGGCAATAAATGTGTATTCACCCAGTCAAGCTCTTC
>JANMMA010000076.1:0-1974 GCA_031372815.1 Sphingobacteriales bacterium | reverse complement strand
TGCCGCGGAACTGATCATTGCTAACAAAGAACTCGTTTTTCAAAATGCGGAAAGAGAAAAAAGGGACGAAGAATTAGTGATAGCCAACAAAGAACTCGTATTTCAAAACCAGGAGAAAGAAAAGCGTGCCGCGGAATTAATTATCGCTAATGAGCAACTCTTGTTCCAAAACGAACAAAAGGAAAAAATGACCACCGATTTAATTCAACGCAATAAAGACCTGGAACAATTCGCTTATATTATTTCTCACAATCTGCGTGCCCCGGTAGCAAATATTATTGGGCTTTCCTACAGGCTCCAGCAAACCGGGCTTCCAGATGAACTAAGAAGCCAGATCGGCGCCGGCCTTTCCACATCAGTTACTAAACTGGATGAAGTGATCAGGGACCTGAATGATATTTTGAAAATAAGGCAGAAGGTCGACGAAAGTAAGCAGTTGATAAAATTAGAAAAATTTGTCTCAGACATTCATTTAAGCATAGAAAAAATGATTGAAAATGAGAAGGCTGTGATTTTGTGGAATTTTACCGAAGCCGAAGAAATTGTCGCTATCAAAAGCTATTTGCATAGTATTTTTTATAACCTTATTTCCAATAGCTTAAAATACAGGCAATTGACGGAGCCACCGATAATAAAAATTACCAGTCGTAAAGTAAATGGCAATATTGTTTTGCTTTTTGAAGATAACGGAATGGGAATTGATCTTTCAACAGCCGGGGAGCATGTATTTGGATTGTACAAACGCTTCCATCCCGACAGGGCCGAGGGAAAAGGAATGGGGTTATACATGGTGAAAACACAGGTAGAATCCATGGGTGGAAAAATCAGTATCAGCAGTCAGGTAAATGTAGGCACGCAGTTCCGAATTGAATTTAATTCCTGAGAAAATCTTCACCATGATACCCTCCCGATTTATTATAGTCGATAATGACCCGGTGAATAACCTGCTATGTAGTTTGGCAATTAAAGATGCAGCCGTGAACGCCGATATCCTTGCCTTCACTAACCCTCTTAAAGCATTTGAGTATATCAGTGCATATAATGAAAGCAACAATGATATAAACATATTACTGCTCGATATCAACATGCCTATCTGGTCCGGATGGGATTTTGCTGACCGTTTTGAAAAATTAGATGAGAGAATTAAAAAACATTTTAAGATTTATATGCTTTCCTCCTCTATCGACAACGATGATAAGCTAAGGGCGGTAGAAAATAAAAATGTGGTAGACTACATTGAAAAACCCCTTACAGAGGAAAAGGTTTTTTCTTTGCTTTAACTGTGTATTGTGGCAAGCCTATGTTAGCGGCCGTTTTATTCAACATTATCTTCAAGCCAAATTACTATTTCGTCATACCTCTTTATCCCAGAAGCCACATCAATCATAAATTGATATTTTATGTTCTCTTCAGCTATTGTATCCATACCATTTTTCTTAAGAAATAATCGCATTAACACATACCCAAGTCTTTTATTGCCGTCAATAAATGGATGATTTGTTAATATGCTTTCAAGAAGTAATGCAGCTTTCTCTATAATGCTGGGGTATAGCTCCACACTATCAAAACGTTGAAATGGTCTGTTTAATGCAGATTCAAGGGCATGAAAATCACGAACACCTTCTGATCCCCCAAATGTTTTAATGAGTAGGCTATGAATATAGACAGTCTCTTGAATTGAGATCATTTGGCTAGTTTCTCTAATAAACCTTTGTCCTCTTCCAGTATTTGATTTATCGCAGAAATATTAAAAATATTCGAGCTGTTTTTTGCATTAATCTGTTTTAGAAAAACAAGTAACTCATGAAGCGCTTTGTCGGATAAAGAATCTAGCACTTGAAGAATTTCCACCTTGATTTCATCTTTTGACATAATCAATCACTTTATACATTCAAAGTTACAATTTCCTTTCATGTTAGCGTTATAAAAATGGCCGCTAACAGCGACGGCTTGCCGTCAATCTCGTCAATATCC
>JANMMA010000073.1:0-27681 GCA_031372815.1 Sphingobacteriales bacterium | reverse complement strand
TTTTTCTTTGAGGATAAGGCCCATAAAAAGATACTCCTTCAGGTCGAAAGGCGCCATATCTTCATGTGGGAATAATGTATCCAGGTCCACCGTGATAAGCCCACTCTCAGCTACTTTATTGATGATCGTTTCACTCATAATCGTAATTAGATCAAATTTACACATAAGTTTCTTTATAGCTCTATAGCGCGGAGCGCGGATAAGGTCATAAAAAAACCGCCCCGCAAATACGGGACGGCATTGTTTCTCATGTTCTGATTCTATTAAAATCCGGCTTTACGCCTTTTGTCTTCAATTTTAGCCGCTTTTTTCAATGCCTCCAGGGTGCCATAGCTTGCATATTGCCTCATTTGCATTTGCATAGTATTGCGCTGGGTTTGTATGTCCAGGGCGGGTGAAGGCAGGACGCTAACTTGTCTGGTCTGAACAGCAAAAACACCCGTCTGTCCATCAATAGGTCCAGACGTCTTGTTCAGGTTCTGCTTATTAAAAGCGGCACCGATAACTTTCGCTTCTGGTCCAACGTTGGGGACGAAGGCATCTCCAAAACGGAGCGTATCTACCTGGCCCACCTGTTGTCCGGTTGCTGCAGCAATAGCTTCGAGTGTATTTTCCTTGCCCATTTTCGTACGAATACTGGCTGCTTTTTTCTCATTTCTAATAATGGGCTCAACCTGTGCGCGAGCAATAGATGGGGGCTGAACACCTTCTTTATAGGCCGCAACGACTGTGGCAACAACATATTTATCCTTAAAGTCAAACGGCTCTGAAACAGTACCGGGGTCGTTGTCATAGATCCATTTCACAAACTGCCTTGAAGGCATGTTGGCAACGGTATAGTCCATCTCCTTTACATTTTCAGCTATCCTCTTATTCAGCCCGTTCTTGGTGACGTTTTCTTCAAATGCTTTTGCTGTACGGCTGTTTCCTGCAAACTGCGTAGCTGCAGAAGACGCGGCGTTGTCGGTTTCCTCGCTGGCAAGAATGGGTTTTGCTATGTACGCAATTTTATAAGCCTCTTCAAAATTTTTCTGGCTAAGGACTTCCATAATATGATATCCGAACTCAGTTTTTACAATATCGCGGGCCCCCGTTTTCTGGTTAAAAGCAAAATCATAAAAACCTTTTGCAAGATTGGTGTTGATCGAAGAGAAATCGTATTCGCCACCATTGTCTTTGCTTCCCTGGTCTTCGCTAAACTGAGCGGCCAACGACCTAAAATCTGCACCAGACTTTAGTGCCGTGTAGATACTGTCGATCTTCATTTTCGCTGCACTGTCACTACGGATAGGCTGACCCGTCCTTGGATCGTTAACTTCCACCAGTATGTGCCTCACCTTAACAGAATCCGGGAGTGTTTTGACGTCGATTTTTTTCGCAATGGCATAAGATCCACCATCTGCATATGGGCCAATGATAGATCCAATGGGCATAGTAACCAGGCTGTCTTTAGCATCAATGGTAAGTCTTGACTTCAACACATATCCGTCAAAATACACGATGCTGGAATTATTGCGGGCTACAAATGATTTTGGTTCGGGTGCATTCCTAAATTCTTCTTTTAGCGTAACAAGCTGATTGAACAGCGTCGTGGAATCTAGCGCACTTGGTGTAGCATCAAACGTTACGAAAGCCACGGTCCTGACACTTTCCTGCTTGTATTCTTCTTTATGTGCATTTACATATTTGCTGATCTCATCATCACTCACCTTCAAACTGCTGTCGGCTATTGTTGAATAGGGCACCATAACATAAGCAAGTGAAGCCATGGTGCTGTTATCTGTATTCATTTTATTGATCAGCCAGTTAGGCATATAGCTTGCCTGGGAAACGAGTGACGTATATTTTTCGGTAACCTGGCGGGCAATCAATGGTTTAATAAGTTGGTCATTGACCATCTGGACCTCTTCAGTCTTTTTGCTTTTTTTCACATTGGCAAACCAGGTGCGGGCCGATTGTATATTATATTGTCCGGTTGTCTGGTCTGTAAATAATTGTTTAAATTCCTGAGGTGCATCATCGCTGAACAACAGGTCACTCATTTCCTTCGGGGTGAAAGCAATACCAAGTTTATCGGCTTCTCCCTCGATCAGTTCCTGTTGAATATAAGAATTCCAAACACCCTCTACAATGTTTTGCGTCATCTGCTCGTTCGACTGCATACCCTGCTGGCGGTTCGACTCTTCCATCAACTTTACTTTCTGGCTGAAATCAACAGCATCAATATCTTTACCATTAATTGAACCGACGATTGATGAGCCGCTGGACATACCAGAACCCCTGCCGATAAAAGCGTCCTGAACCAGGAATCCCAACAAACTCAAAGCGATCAAACTTGTTAAAAGGATGGCCGACTTATCACGCAAACTCTGGATGATTGACATAAGGAGAGAATATTATTTGTAAAATGGAGGGCAAAAATAGGGTAAAATGCGCTTATCAACAAACTGTGGAAAACAGCCTAAAATCTGCTCCCAAAAAGGATTTCATGTTGATTTCGGTGTGGCTTTCCACAGCCGTTTGTGGGGAAATAAATCCGTTTTGGCAATCTTTTAACAGTTTCCACATCCCCCGTGTTGACAACAGAAAATTGTGGGGATAAGTCCATATTTGACAGATGAAAAAAGTGGACTCATGGAAGGTAATAAGATTTGTGGGTCATCCGGGAATCCACATATGCTTTAGATAAATTATTTATCCCTTCCCCTATCCACCGCCTTAAAACCAAGATGCGCAATTTTTTTATACCATACCATCCACTATACACAGTTGTTGATAACCCTTAAAAATATTGGCCTGTAAAGAACCGTGCATAGTGAATGAGTTGTGGATAGCAGTGGATAAACAGGTCTTTTTATCATTTTAAAATATTCCGGGAAATTTCTTTCCACTAATTCACAGACCTAATAGTAATAGTTAATTTTATATATAATATAAGTACTATAAATACTATGGCAGTTATACACACCGATATCGAATCAATTCAACAACGCGGATTTTTTGATATCGAGATTGATCCTACGTTGGATTTGTTTGCAGAGATCGAACGACTGAAGCAAGAAAAGAACGCAGTGCTATTGGCGCACTATTACCAGGAGCCCGATATCCAGGATGTGGCCGACTATATCGGCGATAGCCTTGGCCTTGCTCGGCAGGCTGAAAAAACAACAGCAGACATGATCGTCTTTGCAGGTGTTCATTTCATGGCAGAAACTGCGAAGATATTAAACCCCACGAAAAAGGTTGTTATACCGGACCTTAAAGCTGGTTGTTCATTGAGCGATTCTTGTCCGCCTCCCCTATTCAGGAAATTCCGTGAAGCACATCCGGATCATGTGGTGGTTTCCTACATCAACTGCAGTGCAGGCATTAAAGCGCTAAGTGATGTAATCTGTACAAGCAGCAATGCCAAAGTAATTGTGGAAAGTTTTTCAAAAGACCAACCGATCATTTTTGCTCCCGATAAAAACCTTGGTGCTTACATTAACAAGGTGACAGGGCGGAATATGTTACTGTGGAACGGGGCGTGTATGGTACACGAAATTTTCAGCCGTGAAAAAATCAAAAAATTAAAAACGCTTCATCCTGAAGCAAAGATGATCGCTCACCCGGAATGTGAGGAAATTGTACTCCAGGAAGCAGATTTTATCGGATCTACTACCCAGTTGCTGAAATTTACCGAAACGGATAAAGCACAGGCGTTCATTGTGGCCACGGAAACAGGAATCCTCCATCAAATGCAGAAAAATTCTCCGTCAAAGATTTTTATTCCAGCACCGCCCAACAATGCTTGTGCATGCAATGATTGCCCCCATATGAAACTCAATACGCTGGAAAAACTTTACCTATGCATGCAGTATGAAACGCCCGAAATAATCATGGAAGAATCACTGAGGCTGGCGGCGAAAAAACCGATGGATAAAATGCTGGAAATAAGTGTAAAAGCAGGACTTATCGGCTGATTTTATCCGTAAATAGCCTACTTTGAGCCTATGAAAGCTGCGTTGATTTTGCTAGTAACGGTGTTATCCCTCGGCCCTGTGAGTGCCCAAAAAGCAGATCAGAAACTGGAGCAGGCCATACGTAAAATAGTCGCTGGATTTCATGGAGAAGTGGGCGTCTTTGTTATGCACCTTCCCTCCGGAAAAATTGCCCAATACCACGCAGATACCATTTTTCCAACCGCAAGCATGGTTAAAATCCCTATCCTGGTCGGAATTATGGATAAGATCAGGAAAAAAGAACTCGATTATCACCAGCCGCTCATCTATCGCGACTCATTGTTATACGAAGGGGAGGATATTCTGGGCTCATTTAAGCAGGACGAGCGAATCGAGTTATCAAAGGTTTTAATGCTCATGCTGACCACCAGCGATAATACCGCAAGCCTGTGGCTTCAATCCCTTGCAGGGTCAGGAAGCCGTATTAATGAGCTTCTGGACAGCATCGGACTCACCAACACCAGGATTAACTCGCGGACGCCGGGTCGCGAAGTGAACAGAAACCAATTTGGTTGGGGGCAGTCGACCCCCCGGGAGATGGTTCTCCTGATGCAAAAAATCGCCGGAGCTAAGATATTCGAACCCCACTATACAGATCGAATGATCAGGTTATTGGGTAGAAATTACTGGGATGAGGAAGGACTTTCCCAGATTCCGCCCACCGTTTTTGTGGCCTCCAAAAATGGAGCTGTCGACCAGAGCCGAAGCGAAACCATGCTCGTTATGGCGCCCAACGGTCCCTATATCTGGTCTGTGATGACTAAAAACCAGGCCGACTCCAGTTGGCTACCCAACAACGAAGGATGGGTTCTTGCCCGGAAACTTTCGCGCGCCATCTGGCAGCACTTTGAACCGAAGTATACCCCTAAAGGAGTAATGCGAGAATACGATAGTGCTGTAGTGCGATAATTATAAACACCCCTTACAGTATATTGCAATATGGCTGATATAAAAACGATCATTTTCGACCTTGGCGGAGTATTGATCGACTGGAACCCGGACTATGTGTACAATACCATTTTTGACAAACCAGAAGATAAAAAATGGTTTTATGATAACATCTGCACCAGCGACTGGAACGAAGAACAGGATGCAGGACGATCACTTACTGATGCCACAGCATTGCTGGTCTCGCAATTTCCAGAACAGGAGGCCAATATTCGGGCATATTACGATCGCTGGACGGAAATGCTACGTGGACCCATCCAGGAAACCGTTGATGTATTCCGCGAACTTAAGGACCGGGGTGAGTATCAAATACTCGCACTCACCAACTGGAGTGCTGAAACTTTTCCCATCGCCCTGGAACGATATGACTTTCTGCATTGGTTTGATGGAAGGGTGGTTTCAGGAGAAGAGAAAACAAGAAAGCCTTACATTGACATTTACCAAACCCTGGTGAACAGGTTTAATGTAGATCCAACTAAAGCATTGTATACGGATGATAATTCCCGCAACCTTCTTCCGGCGAAAGAACTTGGTATGTACACGGTGCATTTTCAGGACCCAGCGCAATTTAGAAAAGCACTCGTTGATCTTAAGGTGTTGTGATCATTCGTTAAATCTTGTGTAAAACAGCCGGTGAGGTGTTACCCTGAAATGTTCACATCGTCTAACTTAAAACACAGGTATGAGACGCGTTATTTTTTTCTTTTTCACCCTCACCGTTTTCCTGGTCTCCTGTTCCGGCGGTAACAAAACCGTTTCGTATTCGGAAGACAAGGCTTTTTATGATGCGCTCAAAAAACTTAACAGGAAGCCCAACGACCAGGCCATCCGCCAACAATCCGTAGATTTCTTCAACCAGGCTGTAAATCAGCACCAGGATCGTATTACAGCTTATCGCGAAAGCAGCGAACTCAAGCGCTATGACCGGATCATTTCAGAATATAATACGTTGCAACGGTTAGGCGAAGACGTTAGAAAATCTGCCATTTACCGGGAGGTCTCACCACTTAATTATTTTTCTGTTATTCAGGCGGTAAAAGAAGAAGCGGCGGCTGCATATTATAATGCCGGTTTGGAACTCATGGACAGTGATACCAGGCCGTCGGCAAGCAAGGCTTACGACATGTTTAAAAGGTCGCAGCAATATGTTTCCAATTACAAAGATGCTGGCCAGCTAATGAAAACGGCCTATGAAAAAAGCATTGTGAATATTGTTATTAACCCTCCGCAAAACAATAATTTTTATTCCGGCTGGAACAATAATAATGATTTTCAAACCATGTACCTGGATCAGCAACTTGCCAGGGATCTTGGTGGTCCCTATGCTGCTGGAATTCCTGCCCGGTTTTATTCGGTAGGGGACTTGCGAAGGATGAATTTGCAGCCCGACTGGATGGTTGATATTATTATGGACAACATGTATCAGCAACCGATTGTTAACCGATATTCAAGAACTGTCAGCAGGCAGATTCAGGTTGGTTCTGACACCGCGGGAAAGCCCATTATGCAGACCGTAAGGGCGAATCTGCAAATTATGAAATACCAGTACCCGTCTTCCGGAAATATTGAATATAGAATCACCGATACGCGAACAAATGAAGCGATAGACTGGCAGAGGATCGCCCTTAATATGGATCGGGTATATCAAACGGCAACGTATAGTGGCGACTCGCGTGCGCTAAGTCCTGACGACTGGGCGATGGTCAACAATAGTGGCGTTCCGATGGAGGGTCGGCAGATGACACAGGAGATTTATAACAGGTTTCTTAATGAGTTGAAGAGCAGGATTAGGAACCGGATTAACTAAAAAACTGCCTCATAATAAGTTAAACTAAAACGCTTCAATTTCTCTGTTGACAATGAACATCATGATCAGATCCAGCCAGTTATTTCATCAGTTGAAATATAACAAAGCTCATCAGGTAAGCAAGCGCCGTCATATATACAAGTTGGATTAGTGGCCACTTCCAGGTACCGGTTTCCCTTTTTACCACAGCAAGGGTGCTCATACATTGCATGGCCAGCACATAAAATATCATTAATGAAACGCCGGTTGCGGAAGTATATACTTTTGTTCCATCGGGCCTAACGGCAGCACCCATTTTCTGACGCAACGTTTTATCATTGTCGTCCCCATCACCAACACTATAAAGCGTTGCCATCGTTCCCACAAAAACCTCCCTGGCCGCGAAGGAAGTGATTAGGGCAATGCCAATTTTCCAATCGAAACCCAAGGGCCTGATAGCTGGTTCAATCCACCGCCCCGCTAAACCTGCATAGGAGTTTTCAAGCAACGCGGCATCCCTTCCAACCTTCAGTTCTTTTTCTTTGGTGGGATCTTTTAGCATACTTTCTGCATAAGCCTTCCTAATAATGTCTCTTTTTTCGGTTGGTCCAAAGGAACTCAGGGCCCACAACAGTAGCGAAATTACCATGATCACTTTACCGGCATCAACAACAAATATTTTTGCTTTTTGAACCATGGTGATAAAAACATTCTTCCAACGCGGCGGGCGGTAAAGGGGCAACTCCAGGATGAAAAAACTTTTTTCTTCGAGCTTAATGAACCATTTCATTACATAAGAAACGATCATCGCCATCAGGAACCCCAGGAGATAGAGACCCATCATTACAAGGCCCTGCTGATTGAGGAATCCAAAGACCATTTTTTTTGGCACAACCAGCGCAATGAGTATGGTGTATACCGGCAAACGAGCACTGCAACTGAGTAGTGGCGTGATCATTATAGTAAGTAACCTTTCCTTTCGGTTTTCAATATTTCTTGCACTCATGATGGCCGGGACGGCGCAGGCAAGTCCGCTGATCATCGGCATGACTGATTTTCCATTGAGCCCCACCTTTCGCATGATCTTGTCGGTCAAGAAACTGATTCTGGCCATATAGCCGGTGTCTTCAAGAACCGTAATAAGTCCAAAAAGGATCATAATCTGGGGAACAAAAACAAGGATCCCACTCATTCCCGCGAGAATTCCATTGATGAGCAGGTTGCTTAACCAGGTATCCTGCAGAACAGAACCTAACCAGGTCCCTACCTTGCCAAACCCCCATTCGATAGCGGTCATTGGATATTCTGCAATCCAGAAAATACTTTGGAAGATCACAAACAGTACCGCAAACATGATGATGTAGCCCCAGATCCGGTGAAGGAGAACGGTGTCAAATTTTTCCGGCGCACTTAATTTGCGGATACCTTTTTCTTCGGTTACTGTTTTGCCGATGATGCTCCTGATGCGATGATATCGTTTAAGGATTTCTGCGGCCTGTATTTTGGTATGGTTGAAATCGTTGGTTTTTTCGATACGCTCAATGCTCTCTTGTACTTCTTTGCTAAAAGACATGGACTCATGGTTCATAAGATAGTGAACCGCTGAATAATCACTTAGGGAGGGAAAAATTCCCCTGATTTCTTTTATAGGGGCCTCAGCAACTTCGTCGACCGCTACAAAACAGGACGGCCCAACAGCTATCCCCGCCGTCTTAGCCATTACCGATTTCAGTTTATCAACGCCTTTGTTTTTTCTTGGATTGATGGCGATGATCGGTACACCCATTTCTGCTTCTAATTTAGGCAGATCGATCTTAATGCCCCTTGTCACTACTACGTCCATCATGGTGAGGGCAATGATTACGGGTTTGCCGAGATCAATGACCTGTGAAGCATACAAAAGATTGCGCTGCAGGTTGCTGGCATCCACAATGACGATAATCAGGTCTGTGTGGTACTCCTGGACGGGGTCCATTATGGCCATATAGGCCACCCACTCGTCTGCCCGACGCGGATACAGGCTATATGCACCCGGAAGATCAATAATGGTAGCTTCCAAACCTGAGGGAAGCACACAGGTACCACTCTTTTTTTCTACGGTTACCCCTGGAAAATTGCCCACCTGCTGATTCATGCCCGTAAGGGAATTGAAAAGCGAGGTCTTTCCGCTATTGGGATTTCCAAGAAGGGCTATATGTAGGTTTTTTGGCAATTGTAGGAAGTGTGCAAAGGTAAACGGGATATACCGATTCACATTTACGAAAGGAGTAAAAACAAATCAAAAACAGGGGTTTGGCACAATATTATCCAAATATTGGTCGGGCCTGTATCTTAACTTTGCTAACATAATTTGATGTTGCACATGAAATCACTATTCTTCGCCCTTCTGCTTTCGCCTGCAATGGTTTTTGCGCAAAAACTGAAGAAGGCAGACAAGGTCATTGTTGAATCCCTTAAAACCAATATTGGTTACCTGGCCAGCGACAAGCTGGAAGGTCGCCGCGCGGGCAGTCCCGGCGAAGCATTGGCAGCAGTATATATCACCGAACAGTTCACCAAAGCCGGACTGCAGCCAAAAGGAGAGGGCAGCACTTATACCCAGGCTTTCACGATCGATGACGGAAGGGCGATTAAGCCATCTTCACTATTTCAGATTAATGGAGCCGATCTGAAGCCGGGTACAGATTTCTTTCTGCTTAGTAATAGTCCGGATACCAAACTTATCGAGGCGGCCACTTCGGTTTCCCTGGCCGAATACAATACACCATGGTTCAAGGACCTTGGCGATGAACTGCTGAATAATAAAGACAATCCACACTTCGACATACAGGAATTCATTAAAACACTGGTGAAAAACGCGTCTGATAAAAAAGCCTCTGCGGTGATCTTGTATAATAGTTCGGAGATAGCAGACAACCTCAAGTTTGATGGAAAAGATAAATCAGACAAGGCATTGCTTCCTGTGATCTATATCAACAAGAAGGCCTGGGAACAGGCCATAAAAGATAAATCGGCTTCTTACGACTTCAAGATAAAGATCGAGACCGAGCCACTTACGCGTACGGGTCACAATATTATTGGATATATAGATAACAAAGCGGCATCGACCATTGTTTTCGGCGCTCATTTTGACCACCTGGGATATGGGGAAGATGGCAATTCGATGGTTCGTACAGGCGAAAAAGGTATCCACAATGGCGCTGATGATAACGCCAGTGGTAGTGCTGCATTAATTGAAATTGCGAAACTGCTGAAGAAATCAAAACTGAAAAAACACAATTATCTTTTTATCGCTTTTTCGGGAGAAGAACTGGGGCTGTTTGGATCCAAGTTTTTTGTAGAGCATCCTACCGTGGCACTCAACACGGTTGATTATATGATCAATATGGATATGGTGGGAAGGCTTAATGACAGTACAAAAACCATTACCGTTGGCGGATATGGCACTTCTCCTACCTGGAGTACCATTATCAAAATCGATCAGAAGTCTCCATTCAGTATTAAAATTGACTCCAGCGGAACGGGACCCAGCGACCACACTTCTTTCTACAGGAAAGATATTCCGGTATTGTTTTTCTTTACCGGGCTACACAGCGATTACCACAAACCTTCTGATGACGCAGATAAGATCAACTACACAGGTGAACTTTTTATAGTGAAGTATATTTACGGTGTCGTGCAAAATACTTCAGATGTAGGAAAGCTTGCTTTTACCAAAACGCGTGAACAGCAAATGGGGACTTCTACCAGGTTTTCCGTAAGTATGGGAATTATGCCCGACTATACATTTACTGCCGGAGGTGTAAGGGTAGATGGTGTTAGCGACGGCAGACCAGCGCAGAAAGCCGGACTAAAAGCGGGTGATATTGTAACGCAACTGGGCGACTATAAAGTTAGTTCCGTGGAATCATACATGCAGGCGCTGAGTAAATTTAAGAAAGGGGACGCTACTAAGGTGGTGGTGAAGCGCGGGAAAGAAGATATGATATTTGATATAGTTTTTTGACAATGGGCCGTAGCCAAAGTGGCCGAGATTGGTAATGAGTTTAAATTGGATAACCTTCTGACCTGATATTGTTATATGGTAAAACTAAAAGTTGATAACGACGCACTGGCGGAGGAGTTCTTTGATGGAACAAGGCTGCTCGGTATAGTTGGCCCGATGAAGGAGTACCAGTTTTGCTGGAACCTGAATCAGGCCATGCAAATAGACCTTCGAATAAACCACGACATTGAAATTGTACTGACAAGGAAAAAACGAAACTATTTTTTTTCCATTTACGAATATGCTGAACCAACAGGCTTCCTGGTACACTATTTATACAATAATCAGTTTGACGGGGAATACCTGCTACCGGAATTCAAGCACCTCGATTTTTTGTGGCTGATGAAAGGTGACATGATGGGCGACGCAGGCGTGATAGCACTTGTTCAGTCGATCAAGCAGATACAGGGTGTTCAGATGGTAATGGAATTGTCGACCGATATGGTAAAAAACAAAGGGCACCTGATTTTTTAAAGTGGTAATTGTTGAATTTTTTAGTGCGATAATATTTGTGCATTGAGGGACTTTTGATTTTTTAAAGCGATAATACTTATGCGTATGTGGACAGAAAATGATAACAAGCTATACCGGAAATTCAGTTTCAAAAACTTTTCTGAAGCCTTTGCATTCATGACAAGGGTTGCCTTGGAAGCCGAGAAAATGGATCATCATCCACTGTGGACGAATGTATACAGCACAGTGGAAATTTGGCTGTCTACCCATGATGCGGGAGATGCGGTTACGGAAAAAGACCGAAAACTGGCGACAAAAATAGACAAGCTTTTTTTGTAATTGGGTAATGTGATTAGTGCGGTGATGGGATAATGCAAATGAGAAAATGTGCATACTAATTAGACTACCACATTCATTTCTTTACGATAATGTTGATCAGTCAAGATAAAGGGAAGCGCTAAAATCTCCTTTTATATTTTGCCAGGTTGGCACACCAGACCTACTTCACATTTACCACAAACTGTTCCTTATTTGTTATCCTGCCAATGGGATTAATGAAAGCTTCGAGTCCCGATTCAATAAATAATTGCTGCAGTTTTTGGATGCCTTCCTTTTTTACCGCCACCAATAAACCTCCGCTGGTCTGAGGATCTGCAAGAATGTTTCTCCTGGTGTCATGATCACGGTCGATGTGAATTTTTTCACCGTAGCTATCCCAGTTTCTGTTAGTGCCTCCGGGCACTGCATTGAGCATAAGATAGTCATGTAAATCAGGGATGATAAGTTGAACGGCATTGAAATCAATCGTTGCGCTACAACCGCTGCCTTCGGCCATTTCAACGAGGTGTCCCAATAAACCAAAACCGGTAACATCAGTCATGGCGGTTACATCCTCCATGCCTCCAAGCAGTTCACCTATCTTGTTCAACTGCATCATTTGCAGTGCGGCGATATTTTCATGGCCCGACTTAAGCAATCCTTTTTTTTCTGCTGTAGTCAGAATGCCCACTCCAAGTGGTTTGGTGAGAAACAGAAAATCGTCTTCTTTCGCTGTATTATTTTGCTTAACCTGTTTGCTGTTTACCATTCCATTCACCGCTAATCCGAAAATGGGTTCAGGTGAATCTATGCTATGTCCACCCGCCAATGAGATCCCCGCTTCTGCACAAATACTCCTGCTTCCTTCTATCACCTGTTGTGCGATTTCCGGGGAAAGTTTATTGATAGGCCAACCGAGAATGGCAATAGCGAGGACAGGCTTTCCACCCATCGCATATACATCGCTGATAGCATTGGCTGATGCTATTCGTCCAAACTGATAAGGATCATCGACAATCGGCATGAAAAAATCGGTAGTGGAGATCAACGCAGTACCGTTTCCGAGGTCGAGGACCGCCGCATCATCCTTACTATGATTGCCTACCAGGAGCCTGTCATTATCAGGCATGGCAAAGTTGGAGGACAAGATCCTATCCAATACCATGGGTGAAATTTTGCATCCACAACCCGCACCATGGGAGTACTGCGTAAGCTTAATATCTGCTATTGATTCAGGCATATTTTGGTTTTGTGGATTCAATGATTTGTATGGCAGCTTCAACCCCACCCGGATGGCTACACGAAATCCTATGAATTTGTTTATTGGTTTCGGGGCGATTGGCAAGCGCCTTATTATATAGTCTATCGTAGTAGGTCAACAAGATCTGAAAACATTGCCTGATGTCATCCTGTTCCAGGAAGGTCAGTGCCGTTTTGGTTTCCAGGGGACCCAGCCGTTTCTGGATGCGGGTTATTGCAGCTGCGAGGTTTTCTTTGTCTAACCTTCCATAAGTGGAACAAATAAACGTTAACCTGTGGTCAAAGGGAATGTCAATAAAACAAACTGGTTTTGTACGCATCAGTTGCCAAAAATTCCGGGGAACATTGATCAGGCCGATTCGCTGGCTCTCATCTTCAATCCATATTCTTTTCCCAGCTGCTGAAGCCGTGTGAAGATCAATCGCAAGCTGGTTTTCGAACATTTCTGGTGAAGGTTGTGCAGGCATTCCAATGGCGCCAAATGCAGAACCTTTGTGGTTGGCAATACCTTCAAGGTCGACAATAATTTCTCCTTTCGACCCGAGATGATGTAAGATTTCGGTTTTACCTGAACCAGTATAGCCACCAAGCACGGTCAGGTTGTGGTCTTGTTCAAGGCGATCAAGCACCCATTTGCGAAATGATTTATATCCGCCAATGAGTGTATATACTTTGAATCCGTAAAGGTCAAGAAGCCAAGCAATGGCAGCGCTGCGCATCCCGCCGCGCCAGCAGTGTACAATTACTTCGGGTTTGCCAGCGAAATTTGTTGAATCGATAGCGGCAACATTTTTGAATGCCTTAGTCGCTAATAATGTTGATACTTCCTCAACAATCCTACGCATTTTGACACCAAAAAAGTCCAGGCCGATTTTAATTGCCTGTTCCCGACTTTCCTGCTTGTAGGCCGTGCCCACTTTCTTGCGTTCTTCGTCGTCAAATAACGGTAATGAGTAACTGCAGGGAATATGGGCATGGATATATTCACCAGGGCTCCTCACATCAAAAACGGGAATGGTAGAGTAAAGATCGAGGAACCTGGGAATATCTATTTTTTCTATGGCCATCAGAAAATAATAATGCGTAAATGCAAAATGCGATAGTGTGGTAATGAATACATTTACACACTATCGCATTACTACAAGATCTCCATATCTTTTAACTATTCATACTGGACAGGAATTCTGCATTGTCTTTCGTTCCCCTCATATTCTTCATGAGGAGTTGCATAGCTTCTTCACTATTCATATCTGAAAGATGATTACGAAGCACCCACATTTTCTGAAGAACATCTTTGTCAAGCAGAAGGTCTTCACGACGCGTGGAAGATGCCGGAAGATCAATGGCAGGAAATATGCGTTTGTTCGCCAGACGCCTGTCGAGTTGCAATTCCATATTACCTGTACCCTTAAACTCTTCAAAGATCACCTCATCCATTTTACTGCCTGTATCGATCAGTGCTGTCGCAAGTATGGTTAGTGAGCCACCATTTTCTATTTTTCTTGCAGCACCAAAGAACTGTTTTGGTTTCTGCATTGCGTTGGCTTCAACACCACCGGATAACACTTTACCAGAGGCTGGAGCAACGGTGTTGTGTGCGCGGGCAAGACGGGTAATAGAATCCAAAAGTATCACTACATCGTGTCCACACTCAACAAGTCTTTTTGCTTTCTGAAGTGCAATAGCTGATACGCGGACGTGCTTATCTGCTGGCTCATCAAATGTTGACGCCAGTACTTCGGCCCGAACACTTCTTTCCATGTCGGTAACCTCTTCTGGTCGCTCATCGATCAGCACCACCATCAGGTAACATTCAGGATGGTTGGCAGCAATGGCGTTCGCCACATCTTTCAACAGCATGGTTTTACCCACCTTAGGCTGGGAAACAATAAGACCACGCTGGCCCTTACCAATAGGCGAAAACAGGTCCATCATCCTGGTAGAATAGATGTCTGACCTCGTACAAAGGTTTAGCTTTTCATACGGGAAAAGCGGCGTGAGATAATCAAACGGAACACGGTCCCTTACTTCTTCGGGTGAACGGCCATTCATCATCTCCACTTTAAGGAGGGCAAAATATTTTTCTCCTTCTTTTGGAGGTCTAACGGCGCCGTATACGGTATCACCAGTTTTCAGCCCAAATAATTTTATCTGCGAAGGGGATACATATATATCATCGGGAGAGGAGAGGTAGTTATAGTCGCTACTTCTTAAAAAGCCATACCCATCAGGCATCATTTCGAGAACACCCTCACTCTGGATAACGCCATCAAATTCTATGTTGAAAGCTTCCTGGCGTCTAATATTAAATGTTTTCGTGGAGGCGTTTTCATTTTCTTGTTGCTGTGCACCTTCGCCATCAGCGGGAGCATCGGCCCTGTTATTGCTGTCCTGAACATCTATGTCTGGCTCATTGTCATTATCAACCAACGGAAGTGAGGGCTGAACTTCAGGCATAGGCCTTTTCTTGGCTGATTTACGCTCTGTCTTTTTATCTCCGTCTACGGCAACAACGGGTTGTGGCAGATCAACTTTTTTCCTAATGGTGCGGGGCTGTTTTTCAACAACAGGTTCGTCACTTTCAACAATAGCTTCCTCTGTAGAATTAGAAGTGCTTGTCTTTACAATTCTCTTTTTCTTGCCCTTATCTTCTTTAGATTTATCCATTGTCTCGCTGTTCACCAACGCTTGTTTGTCCAGGATCTTGTAAACCAATTCCTGTTTTCCAAGTTTTTTAGCATTAGCAATTTTGAGTTGCTCAGCTATATCTAGCAACTCAGGAACGAGCATATCGTTCAATTGGAGGATGTCGTACATAACGTCAATTAAAAAAATTCGGCAACATTAACTAGCCTGTGGTATGAATGAAAAATTAGGTTTGATTAAGCTGAAATTGGGTATTACTGAATAGCTTGGGGAAAATCGAATAGTCTCTATCAGCTAGATATCCAGCACAATTTTAAACATTATTCCCGAGAAACCCAAATATTAACCTTGATAACTACGCAAAAATAGATATACGACAGCAGTTTAGCTCATTATATTTGCAAAATGTTTAATGAAAGAGTCAAAATAAAAACCCTTCTGGAGGGCGATTCTGATGGCAGAACTGTTATTGTTATGGGCTGGGTTCGCACATTTCGTAATAGCCAGTTTGTAGCACTGAACGATGGCTCCACCAACACCAATCTGCAGGTGGTGCTGGAACTGGGCAAGTTTCCTGAAGAAATATTAAAAAGGATTACCACCAGCGCTTCACTGAAAGCAACTGGCGTTATTGTTCCATCAGTAGGCAAAGGGCAGACCATGGAACTTCGGGCCACATCA
Organism: Sphingobacteriales bacterium; assembly: GCA_031372815.1. GTDB lineage: Bacteria > Bacteroidota > Bacteroidia > Chitinophagales > Chitinophagaceae > Pollutibacter. Next base: position 11,543 of record JANMMA010000073.1, on the reverse strand, counting down.
ATAGAAATACTTGGGGATTCAGATGCCGAAGCTTATCCACTTCAGCCGAAGAAACATAGCCTGGAATTTCTCCGGGAAATTGCACACCTGAGGTTTCGTACCAATACATTCGGTTCTGTATTCAGGGTTCGGCATGCACTTGCCTTCGCCATCCACAAATTTTTCCATGAAAAGGGCTTTTTGTATATGCATACCCCCATCATCACAGCCAGTGATGCGGAAGGTGCTGGCGAAATGTTCAGGGTGAGTACACTACCATTTGATAACCCGCCCCGGAACGAAGACGGTTCGGTAAATTATAAGGAAGATTTTTTTGGAAAGAACACGAATTTGACAGTAAGTGGACAGCTTGAGGGTGAATTGGCGGCAACTGCGTTTGGCGAGATATATACATTTGGACCAACCTTTCGCGCAGAGAATTCTAATACCACCAGGCACCTCGCTGAATTCTGGATGATAGAACCCGAAATGGCGTTCTATGATATTGAAGACAATATGAATTTAGCCGAGGGCTTTATCCGCTATATTATCCGTTTTGTGATGGATAATAATAGAGAAGACTTGGAATTTTTGGCTAACAGGCTCGTAGAGGAAGAAAAATTATTGCCGCAAGATAAACGAAGCGAGCTTGGTCTGATAGAAAAACTAGAGTTTGTATTGAATAATGATTTTGAACGGATCAGTTATACAGAGGCTATTGATATTTTATTAGAGTCTCCGGCTTATAAGAAAAAGAAATTCCAGTATGATGTGAAGTGGGGAATCGACATGCAAAGTGAACACGAAAGGTACCTGGTGGAAAAACATTTTAAAAAGCCCGTCATAGTATACAACTATCCAAAAGACATCAAGGCATTTTACATGCGGCAGAATGATGATGGCAAGACGGTGGCAGCAATGGATATTCTTGCGCCTGGAATCGGGGAGATTGTTGGTGGATCACAACGAGAAGAGCGGTTCAATAAACTCACAGAACGGATGGAGCAAATGCATATTCCGGCCAACGAACTATGGTGGTACCTGGACACCCGAAGGTTTGGCACGGTACCGCATAGTGGCTTTGGGCTTGGATTTGAAAGGATGGTATTGTTTGTTACGGGGATGAGTAATATCAGGGATGTGATTGCTTTCCCGAGAACACCGAAGAGTGCTGAATTTTAACTGCATCGCAGTTACAATTCAGCACTAATTAGATAATTATTTAGTGCGATGATGTGATTAATGGAATGTGATTAATGTACTTAATGTAGCACATTTTACGCACTAGATAATTAGCACATGTAGCAATTCATTCATGAATTGCTACAATCGGGATCTTTGAGTGGAAAGCCAACTCTCTAGTGTGGCTTTTCTGAAATAGTGCTGCGGTAATCCTGTGTTTTTTTGGAATGGTGATTACCAGATCCAATGCCTGCGTTTCGGCAAATTGATTTATTCCTTCTTCAACGTTCTCACTATCTATAAAATGGTAGGTGGGGTTCAATCCATCCAGCATGGTATGTAATAGCAATGATTGTTCGGGAACCTCTGTATTAAAATTCTTGTTTTGATTATCAACATTCAGCACCAGTAATTCTGCTTTGAACATGGAGCATATTTCCCGGATAAAATGAACTGGCGTTGTTTCAACCACTTGTCGAAAATCGCAGGCAAAACCAATTTTCTTAATGGGACGGAATGATGCTCCGGGCGGAATAACTATAACAGGATAAATGAGGTGCCTGATCGCAGAAAGCGTGTTGCTTCCCATGAATAATCTTTCTATCATACTTGCACCTTTGGTACCCATCACTACAGCAAACGGTTGAATGGTCTGGCAAAATGCCTCCAATTCATCGATTGTTTCTCCCAATCGATTTTCTGCATACACTTTTATATTTCCTGAAGTGACATGTTCAAGCGCCTGTTTTAATTCGGCCATTTTATCATCATTGATTTTTTTCATTTCTTCGATGGAAATGCTTACTACCGGAACCTCACTAAAGGCTACAGGGATTTGGTACGCATGGAACAGTATGATACTGGCCCCTATAGACGAAGCCATATTTGCAGCATAGTGCATTGCATTAATCGATACAGGGGAGAAGTCGGTGGGAACAATGATGGTTTTCATGATGCCGGGTTATTGATCGATAGAGTTAAAATATTGATCATTTTGGTTAGCCTAAGGTATACCCCCCTTATTTCCAAAACAATGATATCCGTCGCCTTACATCTTCGCGAATGTTCATGTAAAATAGGTTTATATCGCCTACGTGGTAATTTTTGCTCTTGTATAAGACCCCGCCGGGGAATTTTGGTCGGCTGATCCAAAGTATATTTCCCTTCACCTGCGCATCATTGGTATTTTTAAAAAGCTTATTATAGTTGTATAAAACTGCTCCCTTGTGAAGGCTTTTAGGCGCGACGGTGGTATCGGTAGACCAGGTCAGTGGATTTACCACGGTTGCGGTGGGAGGCTCAAGAGCTATATATTCGGGGCCTGCAAAATCTCTACGGAATGTTCTCCAGCTAACAAAACATCCGGTCATCAGCGAATCTTTACACACCGGTATCGTTTCAAACTGGTTTTGGTTAACATAAATACCAATTAAATAAGCCACGACCAGCCTGTTTTGGAGTGGTTTGCCATCGAAAAATTCTTTTATCAGCCTCTTGGCGTGGGTTGTACCCTGGCTATGTGAAGCAATAATGATTGGCCTTCCCTGGTTATAGTTTTCCAGGTAATATATGAAAGCCTTACGTATATCACTATACGCCAGCTCAAAAGCCTGGCGCGCCTTAATCGTATCGGGGTAGAAATACATTCCAATATGTGCCTGCCTGTATCGGGGTGCAAAAATGCGTGCATCTGCATTAAATACGCTGGCCTGGTAAAGCATACTGCTATAATCAGTTTTCGCGTTCAGGGTATCGTCTTGCAAACTGGCATTTAATTCATCAATCAAGTTCTTGTCGGTAAATGTAGTTGGATGAAGAAAAAAAACATCCACTGCAGAATCCCGATAGGCATCATGGATGGCAGAAGAAAGACTATCGGATGGATCATGTTTCATTGGATGGGCGGCCCAAAAATCTAACCGCGAATAATCAGTGGTATCCGATGCAGGAGTTATTTTGCTACCAGCAATTTTTTTATAATAAGAGGGCGAACAAGATATAGTTAGCGTCACTATAATCATCATCAGCGTTGAAACCAGCTTCATATGTAATAAATAAGATAGGTGTTATATGATTGCAAATTGCTTTCCAGAATTGGCAAAATGATCAGAATGTGTAAATTCAGCTATCAAAGCTAAGGATTGAATATTCTCCGCCATATACCATTTTTGAAAGCAGTGTTTTTACACAGCATTACAGCATTTGGCGGACCACAGGGCCACCTCGGTATGATGATGAAAACTTTCGTTCACCGAAGAAAGGACCTTTCTGAAAAGGAGCTCCTCGATTTCAATGCGTTTTGTCAACTTTTGCCGGGGGCTTCATCCACGCAAACATTGACCCTTATCGGTTTTAAGCGTGGCCGCCTGCCACTTGCCGTGATCACGCTGATCATTTGGATTCTTCCCGCTTGTTTATTTATGGGCATGTTAAGTTTTCTTTTACAGTATATAGAGAGCCGGAATATTGTTACCAATGTTTTCAAGTTTATTCAGCCAATGGCTGTTGGTTTTTTAGCCTTTGCGACATTCAGGGCATTTACCATCGTGATAAGAAACCGAATGAGCCGATGGATCATGGTATTTTCCATGATCGTCACGTATTTTTTCTTCAAGACTCCCTGGATATTTCCCATTGTCATTATTCTTGGTGGGGCGGTGAGTGCTTTAACCGGAAGGGAGAGTGGCGACACTGAAAAGGTTCCTTATCGTCCAATTAAATGGGGCAACATGCTGATTTTTATCACAATTTTTTTAATCAGCGGTATATTTTCAGAGGTTTCACGGAAGCAGGAGTGGCCAACAAGAAAAGCATTCAACCTATTTGAAAACTTTTATCGTTTTGGCAGTATCGTTTTTGGCGGGGGCGATGTACTTATTCCGATGATGTATGAACAGTATGTTGTTCGTCCAACGTCTGAACGTGTGATGAGAAAGAATCAAAATGTTATCCGGTTGGAACAAGACCAGTTTCTTACTGGTGCCGGCGTTGTTCGCGCGATTCCCGGACCTGTATTTTCCATATCGTCTTTTATGGGCGGATTGGCGTTGAAAGATTCCGGAAAAGATGCACAGATGCTCGGATGTTTTATCGGGGCTGTTGGCATTTTTCTGCCCAGTGCATTGCTCGTATTATTTTTTTATCCGGTATGGCAAAACCTGCACCGCTACCAGGTAATATATCGTTCATTGAAAGGCATCAATGCAGCCGTGGTTGGGATTATGGCCGCATCAACGGTTTTTCTTACTCATGATATTTCCATTATAGAAGTGATGGATGGAAAGATACTGGGCGTGTTGCAGGTGGGTGTTATTGCCGGTACATTTTTACTACTCATGTTTACGAGGTTGCCAGCACCAATTATTGCATTAATATGTTTATTGCTTGGATGGATTTTCTGAGCACGCAAATGCCAGGATTTGATTTTTTGCATTAGACCAATACAACAAATTGTATCAGCGATGTAGTGATATTTCTTCTTAGACCAGTAGACAAATTGTATCAGCGGTAATAGTGATTTTTCTCGATTTCTTCTTTCACAACATCGGGCAAAAGATAGCGGATAGATTTGCCGTTACGGAGTAGCTTACGGATATGGGTAGACGAGATTTGCAACAATGGGGCATCCAGTATTTTGTACTTTACCGGAAGGTCGGTTCGAACGTCAAATCCTGCCCGCGTATAAACATACAATTCATATCGCTCCATGATGACTGGTGCATTTTTCCATTTATCCAGATTTTGCATGCTGTCGCTTCCAAGTATTATGGTGAATTGATGTTGAGGATATTTCTCTTCCAGGTATTGAAGGGTAGTTACAGTATAAGATGGTTTAGGCATTTTGAATTCTATGTCGGTTGCCCGAAGATTTTTTTCGCCTTCTATCGCAAGCTTAACCATATGTAGACGATGGTACTCGTTTAATAAAGTGCTGTTTTCTTTGAAGGGATTTTGTGGTGAAATAACAAACCATACTTGCTGTAAGTTCGTTTCATTGACAACATGAGACGCAATAATCAGGTGACCGTGATGTATGGGGTTAAAGGAGCCAAAATACAATCCAATTTTCATAAAATAGTGAAAACGAATGAGTTATGGTTCGGAGACAAAAATTTTTGAGGCTTCATTTAGTCTGAGGCTTAAATGATATCCGGCTACTTCAATTGAAATGGGGTCTCCTAACGGCGCCACCTGCTCCACAGTTACCTGTTCTCCAGGAATGAATCCCATTTCCATTAGCTTAAGAAATATGTCATCATCCTCGAACTCCACTATAGTTACGGGTTTGCCAATAGCTATTTCTGAAAGTCTTTTCATCACTTCGCAAATGTACGGTTGAAGAGGGAATATTAAATTTGGGCAATGGCAACAGTACGGTTTCATGAATTGGTTCCAGTTTCATGGCTCATCAATCGCAGTCTTCTTAAGCAGATGGTCCTGGAGCTGTTTCGCAGGGAAAACAAAAAGATACATGAACTACACATTGTGTTTTGTGATGATGATTTTTTGCTGAGCATTAACCAGGAGTTTTTGCAACATAATGATCTGACAGACATCATTACATTTGAGCTATCAGACACAAACGTGACGGATGGTGAAATCTATATCAGTGTTCCACGGGTTGTTGAGAATGCTGTTTTGAATCGGGTACATCGAACTGAAGAATTACAGCGAGTCCTTTTTCATGGTTGTCTGCATTTGTGCGGCTATAAGGATAAGTTAAAGAAGGACATTAAGGCAATGAGAGTTAAAGAAGCGGAGTACCTTAAGCGTTATCAAACAAGACGTTCCACGTGAAACAATTGGTAATCGCTGTTTTTTTGGTGTCTTTATTACTGAGAACATATTCGCAAGGTGGTGTGGTTATGGAGGACAAGCCCTTTATACTTTACCACAAAATAGATTCCTCGCTTTTGGCAAAACTGTCTCGTAATGAGGAATACACATTATTGAAATCCCATGAAAAGGAAGGGCTTTACTGGATTGCCTTGATGAGAAGTGACCCCCCGAAATTTGCTAGGGAAATTGTAAACCCATTTTTGAAGCAATTTCCTGAAGTTAATAACGGTGCCGCCAGATCTCTAATCCGGGATCTTTCAGTTCAACAGTCTATGGGTATATTATTTCCCCGGGCTTACTTGAAACGATCGGCTGATTTGCAAGCAAACTATCTATTGGGGAGAGACAAATTAATCCATACCGGACCTAAGGGTAAGACCTTCCAACAACGAATGGGGGACGTTGGTGTGCGTGAATGTGCAGGGGAGAATCTCTTCGAAGGCAAAGCTGACCCTTTAGTCTCGCTGCTTTTATTGCTTATTGATAACGGCGTACCGGGGTATGGTCATCGTAAGACCCTATTGAACCCTGCATTTTCAGGTATCGGAATATCTATGCTGGTGGAGGAAGGAGGAAGAATGCTTATGGTTCAAGACTTCTCGTGTAATTGAATTTTTCAATTAGTTGGAACTGACGTAAAAATGTCACAGTAACTACGAGCTGGGCATGTGCTTCAAAAACTGATGTAATTGTAGAGTCATGCAACTTCAAGCCAATTCATTTCATTGTTCCACGTGAAACATAATGTTGGAAGATTCATTTATTCGGAGGGTACACAAGCCGGTCGATTGGTGGCTGGGGGCGGGATTGACATTTATAAAACAGCGATAGAACATTCCGGAGTTGAAAATTTGTCCGCCATGCAGTAGCCAGCTATTTATGTATTAGGTGTATTTGTCCGTAACGGGGAAGCGCTTTAAGCTTAGCCAGTTATCAATTCATTTCCCCGGTATTGGGTTATCTATTTTAATTTTGCACAATGTTTCCAATTTACGATTTGATTGTAGTAGGTGCTGGTCATGCAGGCTGTGAAGCCGCGGCGGCGGCTGCAAATATGGGAAGCAAAGTGTTATTGGTCACCATGAACCTTCAAACCATTGCCCAAATGAGCTGTAATCCGGCAATGGGGGGCATTGCCAAAGGGCAGATCGTGCGGGAGATAGACGCAATGGGCGGATATTCAGGAATTGTCACCGACCAAACCATGATTCAGTTTAGGATGCTAAACAGGTCGAACGGGCCGGCCATGTGGAGTCCCCGAGCTAAAAGCGACCGGATGTTATTTTCAGCAAAATGGAGGGAGGTGCTGGAGTCGACGCCCAACATAGATTTTTACCAGGACACCGTCCATGGTTTATTGGTGAAAAACGGGAAATGCTATGGCGTATCAACGGCGCTTGGTCACAACATTGAAGCAAAAGCCGTGGTATTAACAAATGGCACTTTCCTTAATGGTCTGATACATATAGGAGAGAAGCAATTCGGCGGAGGTAGAATGGCAGAAAAAGCAACTACCGGCATCACCGAACAATTGATTGAACTGGGCTTTGAAAGTGACAGGCTCAAAACCGGAACACCGCCAAGAATAGACGGACGTTCCCTGGATTATTCCAAAATGGAAGAACAGAAAGGTGATGAAGATATTTCCGGGTTTTCTTACCTGGATACACCCAGGCTGAAGCCTGAATTGCAGAAAAGTTGTTGGATCACCTATACCGATTCTTCCGTTCATGATATACTCAAAACAGGGTTTGACCGCAGCCCAATGTATGCAGGAAGGATCGACGGAGTGGGGCCAAGATACTGCCCCAGTATTGAAGACAAGATAAACCGCTTTGCAGAGCGGGATAGGCATCAGCTCTTTGTTGAACCGGAGGGATGGAATACCATCGAGATATATGTGAATGGATTTTCAACGTCGCTTCCTGAAGAGGTTCAATATGAAGCGCTTCGTAAGGTTCCGGGGTTCAAAAACTGCAGAATGTTCAGGCCCGGATACGCTATTGAATACGACTATTTTCCGCCTACTCAGTTGCATTACTCGTTGGAAACCAAGCAGTTAGACAATCTTTTCTTCGCTGGACAAATTAACGGCACAACGGGATACGAAGAGGCGGCCTGCCAGGGATTAATGGCTGGTATTAATGCCCATTTGAAGGTTGCGGAGAAAGAACCCTTAATTCTGAAAAGAAGTGAAGCATACATCGGTGTGCTTATTGACGACCTGATCAGCAAGGGAACGGAGGAGCCTTACAGGATGTTTACCAGTAGGGCTGAATTTCGTACCCTACTCAGGCAGGATAATGCCGACCTCCGGCTTACGGAAACGAGTTTCAAACTCGGACTTGCCAGCCAGGAGCGCATGGAAAATGTACGTGCAAAGGAAGATGCCGTGATCAGGATCAAAAAAATCATGTCTGAAATGACGATAGATCCGGAAGAGATCAATGGTTATCTGGAAAGCAACAATTCTGCTGCGCTCACACAGAAACAGAAATTATCGCAGGTCATATTGAGGCCAGGCATAGGAATACATGAACTCATACTGGCCGTTCCTAAAATTTCCGCTGCATTGTCTGGAGAGCATAAAGATCATTTAGAACAAACGGAGATACAGGTTAAATACGAAGTGTATATCGGTAAGGAAAAAGAACTGGTGTCAAGGATGTCACAGATGGAGGAATTGGCAATTCCAAACGCGTTTGATTATACTAAAGTCCAGGCCATCAGCAATGAAGCCCGTGAAAAGCTCAAAAAAATCAGGCCCCGCACCCTGGGCCAGGCCTCCCGCATATCTGGAATAAACCCGAGTGATGTTCAGATATTAATGGTCTATATGGGCCGTTAATAGAATTGCTGCCCGGAATGCGTTCTTTTTATTTTGCAGGCGTGAGTTTTGCCAAAACATGAAGGTATCATAACCCTGACCCTTTCCTCATGCAGCAATAAGTGCAGGTTTCCTTTCTTCGCCCATTTCGTCTATTGTGGCCTGCTTTACAATCATTTCCTCTCTATGGAGATGCTGCATCAAGAAAGCCATCCATTCATGAAATGCTGAAATCACCTGCATGAATGTTTTTGCCCTTTCACTATCTGCGTAAGCATCTTCATACTCGTCAGCCAAAACACAAATCTTCTCACCAAGCGCGCTAACTTTTATGTGTTCCTGTTCCAGTAAAGGAACCATGAAAGGGGCTACAGAAATAATACCTGGAAATAGGCTTCTTTCTTCTTCCATCATCACCAAGGCTGAATATCCAACCAATTCTTTCAATCCTTCTATAAACCCCTTTACTGCTTCCCTGTTTTCTTCTTCCATCATCTGAGATTCAAGCCCTGCCTGGTAAATCCTCGTCCTTAACTTTTTGTATAATCCCTTCGTTCTGTACTCTGTCGCTTTCATCCTGTCTTTTTTTCTGTTGTTCTTCTATTTATTCTCTTATGACATATAAGACGCACAAAGTTATTTAATGTTACACCAGCAGGAATAGCATATTAATGTGAATCAGTTAATCACCTGACCAACGGAAGCTGACAAGGTTATTCGGCGAAGGTTTTTGATAAGCCAATTTAACCGAAGTGGTTCTTTAGAGGACGGTTATAGAACTTTTCCGCTAATTCGAGAATGTTTTCCGTCATCACCAGATACACAGAATCAGCATACCTTTAGCAACAGTAAAACGCTCCGAAGAATGTACACCGCGGATGAACTTCTTAGATTTTTCCCTTCTTTCGATAAAGAACTGGCGACCTTTATTTCTTCCATTGCAGATGTAAAAACTTTTGAGGAAGGAACGATTATGATGAAGACCGGCCAGTATTTTAAGGCTAGTATGCTCATCATCAGTGGCAAGGTGAAATTGTACCGCGAGGGTGAAGACGGCAATGAATTTTTTATGTATTTCCTGGAAGGCGGAAATGCCTGTGCGCTCAGTATGATTTGTGCAACACGAAATCAGGCCAGCCAGATCATGGCGGTTGCTATCGAAGAAACAGAAGTGGTGATGATACCCATCCGGTTTATGGATGTGTTGATGACAAAATATAAATCCTGGTATTATTTTGTTTTAGAAACCTATCGATCAAGATTTGAGGAGCTTCTTTTTGTGATCGATAATATTGCTTTTAAAAACATGGATGAGCGGCTTGAATTTTATCTAAAGCAGCAGGAGGATAAATTTGGTAAACACCTTAACCTGACTCATCAGCAAATTGCTACAGATCTTAATTCCTCGCGTGAAGTGATTTCCAGGCTGTTGAAAAAAATGGAGAAGCATAATTTCCTGGTTCTACACCGCAATCATATAGAACTAGCCTGAACAGGAATCTTGTGTGACGGTTGTCACGGTTAGAATATATTTGGCTAGCCAACTTTGCGCCATGGAAATTGCAGGATATATCGCCTCGCTAATTATTGGAATATCACTCGGTCTCATTGGTGGAGGGGGATCAATACTTACGGTTCCTGTATTGGTATACCTCTTTGGTATTGATCCGGTACTGGCGACGGCATATTCATTATTTATAGTAGGCGGCACCAGCCTGGTGGGTAGTTTTCGAAAATACCGGGATGGGATGGTTAACCTCAAGACTGCAGCGATTTTTGGCATTCCGTCCATCATTGCAGTATATGCTACCAGAAAGTGGATTGTTCCTGCCATTCCTCACGAGCTATTCACCATAGGCGGCCTTAACGTAACCAAGCCCTTGCTGCTGATGCTTTTATTTGCTGTACTAATGGGCTTTGCGTCTATCAGCATGATAAGAGATAAAAATGGCAATACTGAAGAACCCGGGCTGCCACAAAAATTCAACTATCCATTGATCATAGTTGAGGGCCTTCTGGTAGGCACATTTACGGGGCTGGTAGGGGCTGGTGGAGGCTTTCTGATCATCCCTGCACTGGTACTGTTCAGCAAGCTTCCAATGAAACAGGCTGTCGGCACATCACTTCTAATAATAGCTATGAAGTCTTTAATTGGATTCATGGGAGATCTGTCGCATACTTCGATGGACTGGACCTTGCTCATGACCGTTACAGCATTAGCCATAGCAGGCATTTTCATCGGTAACAAACTGAGCCACAGCATTGATGCAAAAAAACTCAAGAAGGGATTTGGTTGGTTTGTGTTATTGATGGGCATCTACATCATTATCAAGGAACTTTTCTTTCCATAAAAAAAGTAAATGTGACAAAAGTCATAGACCGTATTTTATTAAAGACTCAATTTTGTAAAACAAAAAGCAATTAGAATATGCGCATCGAACAAATCTATACAGGATGTCTTGCACAAGGTGCTTACTACATAGAAAGTGATGGAGAAGCCTTGGTTATAGACCCGCTTCGGGAAATTACGTCCTATGTTGAAAAAGCAAAAAAGGACAATGCAAAAATCAAGTATGTTTTAGAAACACATTTTCATGCTGATTTTGTTTCAGGGCATATAGACCTTGCGAAGGCAACAGGAGCAACAATAGTGTATGGACCAACAGCAGCCCCTTCATTCGAGGCACATATTGCAACAGATGGCGAAGAATTGAAA
>JANMMA010000324.1:0-5615 GCA_031372815.1 Sphingobacteriales bacterium | reverse complement strand
AGGTAATACACCCAGGGTCTCGAATTCATGCTCAAGAACATGGTATCGGTACAATATCCGGGTATCAAAAGCAATCATATAAACAAGTCCGAATTTGTCGGCCGCCATACAATTGAATGCCATGCCGGATCCCGGTAACGGGGCCAGGAATTCACAGGAACCGGGCTTGTCGGGCACCACCCTGAATAAATTTTTTCCGGAATTATAGTACAGTGTGTCTTTGTAGATGGCAATGCTATAGACCCCCCGACTTTGGTTAAGACTGCAGAGGGTTGGAATCTTCTCGAGGCTGCTTTGTCCATTTTTATTGACCAATTGGTACACGCTTTCGCTGGTATTTACATAGATCTTCTGGGCACCGCCAATGTTGAAAAAAAACACCGAAACTGTGATCAGAAGCGCCCTCAGAAGCACCCTACCGGACGATACTGGTTTCATGGACATGAATAACGATGAACGGGTTATGGCAAGGAATACTGATATAACGATCCATCTGCCTAAATCTTTTGCACTGAGCCAATTAGTTATTAACAGCTTCCGGAATCAGACCGATACACGCTAAACCATCATTGGTATACCCAAACAGTCGATTGGTGAGAATAATCGGTTTTTGTTGAAATATCCTGAATTTTACATCATGAAGATTTCACTTAGGCAACATGTGGTTTTCTGGGTCGGCTATGTCCTCTGGGATATGCTGCAGGTGAGAATATTTACGGGTAATATGGAGATGGAGCCGGGATTGGCCTGGCAGGATTACCTTATTACGGGCGGGTCAGATTTCATCAGCAAATTCATATTATTTTATGCATTGTATTTCTTTACCATAAAACCCCTTTTCTTCAACCGTGATCGCTACCTGCTTCCGCTGGCGGCCGGACTGATCAGCACAGCATTTGTCTTATTACTTCAACGCAGTATCAATTTCTATTTCCTTTTTCCCCAGGTGTTTCATTATAATATGAAGGGCAGGCAAGTCTATAACGTATCGGCGATCATATCAACGCTATTTGACATCCTCGTGCCGGTTTGCCTATTGGTGATCTATGAGTTATATCGTTACACCATCACTGCAAAAGAACGGGTAATCCAACTGGAAAAAGAAAAGCTCAAATCAGAGCTAAGTTTTTTGAAGGCTCAGATCAATCCTCATTTTCTCTTTAACGTTCTCAGTACGGTGCATGCACTGTCAAGACATAGAGCACCCAATGCCGCCAATGTAGTGATCAAACTTTCTGAAATCATGCGGTTTATGTTGTTCGAAGTTAAAAATCAAACTATTACGTTGTTGGAAGAAAAGAAATTCCTGGAAGATTATATTGAACTTGAAAAAATCAGGTTCCAGCAAAAACTTTCAGTCGACTTTATTACTGATATCGACAGACCGCTTGATCGCATTGCTCCCATGATTTTACTACCGTTCGTGGAAAATGCATTTAAACATGGTGCCGCTGAAAGTCGATTTCATTCGTTCGTACATATTTATATTAAGGTTAAGAATAAAAACCTGATTTTTAACGTAGAAAACTCAACAGAGCTTTCCAGCCCCAAAGATTACCATTCGGGCATCGGGCTGGCCAATGTAAGAAGGCAACTGCAATTGCTATATCCGGGACATGAGTTAAAAGTCGAGGAAAGGATAGAAACGTTTTTTGTTTCTCTTAGGTTAAACCTTAATGCATATGCGGAAACTAACATGCCTGATCATTGAAGACGAGAACCTGCTCGCTGAGGTCCTTGCAGAATACATCAACCAGGTCCCATTCCTTGAATTGAAAAAGATATTCAACGACGGGTTGTCAGCCCTTGAATACCTCGAAGTAAATAACGCCGACCTGATCTTCGTTGATATCAACCTGCCTAAGATCAAGGGAATGGATTTTATCCGCATGTTCCCGACCAGTGCCAGGTATATCATCACTACAGCCTACCATGAATATGCCGTTGAAGGCTTTACGTTAAATGTGGTGGACTACCTGCTGAAGCCGATTGAGTTCAACCGTTTTATGATGGCTGTGAAAAAGGCTGCCGACCTGGATTGGCTGGGTGGCAGACCTGTTTCTGATAACCTTTCAGAAAAGGATTATTTCTATATCAATATGAACAAGCGTCGCGTAAAAGTCAACTTCGCTGAAATATTATATATAGAAGGATTGAAGGAGTACGTTAAGATTCACGTTACAAAAGAAAAATTGCTGATCACAAAAATGCAGATAGGCCATATTCAGGAATTATTGAATGATGATTTTGTGCGAATCCACCGATCCTTTATTGTGGCCAAGAAAAAAGTACAGTCCTATAGTCACGTCGAAGTAAACGTTGGAAATTCTGTATTACCGGTAGGCACCAATTATAAAGAAAATATTGGAAAACTTTTAGAAGGCTGACGATTTATCGAATTGAAAAATTAAAAATTTTACTCACTGTCGCTAAAACACTATTCCTATACGATAAACCTGCATTGGTTGAATTTTGGATAATTGATTTGATAACATCATTAATTTCACTTTGCATATTTTGGTTTAATTAGCAGCGCATCTTACAGCCCATGCAATGCGTGAACGATAATAGCAAGGGCAATTTTTCTCATGTTACCGCAGGTAGTTTCTACTACCTGCTTTTTTTTACCCTAAAATTCTCAAGTAGCGTTTCAACTGAAAGAATAATTACACTGCTAAATCATATTGGTATACCCTAAGACTGGTTTGGTTGAATATAACACTATGCATTGCAGCATAAACCATCCGATTGTTTTCTTATGAGGTTGACTGTTCACCACACAATTCTAATGTATGAGAAGACTAATCATCATGATGTTATTTCAACTGCTTGGCTCCGGATTTATTTTCGGGCAGACCAACCCAGTAACCGGGAAAATAACAGATTCAACTGGTGCTCCCATTGCCGGAGCCTCTGTTGTGATCACCGGTTCAAAAAAAGGAACGACTACTGACGCCTCAGGTACGTTCACTATCCAGGCTGCGGCAAATCAAACGATCACTATTTCCGCAGTAGGCTACGATCCAATCACGGTGCCTTCATCGGGCAATCTGTCACTCCAACTCTTACGTAACAGCAATGTACTGAATGAGGTGGTCGTGACCGCTCTGGGTATCCGAAAAGAAAAAAAGGCCCTGGGCTATGCCGTTAGTACGGTCGATAAAAAAGCGCTGGAGCAGCGGCCCGATGGTGACATTGGCAGATTGCTTACCGGTAAGGCTCCCGGCGTCGACGTCCTGGCATCCAGCGGTATCTCCGGCAGCGGTACCAATATCCAGATTCGCGGTGCCAACTCCATCACTGGAACAAGCGATCCACTCTGGGTGGTTGATGGTACGCCTATAAATGGTTCTACCAATGCGCAGACCACAGCAATTTACGGAAACCAGACTTCAAGCCGTTTCCTGGACATCGATCCCAATAATGTGGAAAGCATCAGCGTACTGAAAGGACTAAGCGCCACTGTACTTTACGGTGAAACAGGAAAAAATGGTGTGATCCTCGTCACCACTAAAAATGGTGCTGGAAGAAGAAGTTCGAAGAAAGCAGAAATCACGGTTGCTCAATCTTATTTTGTAACCTCACCGTCATCCCTACCCGAACTACAAAGCACCTATGGTGGTGGATTCTCACTCACAGGTGGTTTTGCATTTTTTAGTAACTGGGGACCGAAATTCACTACGCCCTATACCTTACTGCCCCATCCATATTCTCAGGGCATACTCGCCGGATCATTTCCTGAATTGGCGGGTGACTCCATCGAGTTTCGTCCACATGATAATTACGGCGCCATATTTAAAAACGGGCACGTAGTCAATACTTCTGTAAATGTGTCTGCAGCAGTTGGCTCCAATGGAACCATCAATGCCAGTTACGGCAGGTTACAGGACCAGGGATTTCTGGCTACAAACAATGTAAACAGAAACTCATTTGGCCTGGGCTTCAACACCAAACTCCAGAATAAATTCACCATCAATGGTACCATCAACTATGTCATCAATGATTTCAAAAGTCCGTCTACCTCTCAGGCTGGTTCGAGTGGTGCAACAAGTGGCGGACTGGGAATTTTTGCCGATGTAATGTACACGCCAAGAGCAAGCGATCTTGGTGGATGGCCTTACCAGACACCTGATGGCGCATCAGCATACTATCGGGTTCCGAATGATATTCCAAACCCGTTCTGGACCATGTACAACTCCATTAATAACCAGGTCACCAACAGGGTTTTTGGAAATATGAGTTTAAAATACAGCATACTTCCAAACCTGGATGTGATGTATCGTTTGGGATACGACTACTACAATGAGAACCATAGTTATAAACTTAATAAAGGTGGTGTATCATCATCCGGAGAATTGGAATATACTCGTGGCATCTATCGTACTGTTGCTGCAAACAGCAGGATCTGGGACCATTCCCTGATCGCGCAATACCGGACGGACCTGGGAAGTGATTTTAAATTAGACCTTACCGGCGGACTCAATTCAAACCAACAACTTTATAAACAAGCCGGGGTGAAAAGTTCGGATCAGTTGGTGTTTGGATTATTCGACCATTCTAATTTCATCAACCACGACTCCAGGGCAGAAGATGGTTCAGATATGGACTATATGTCTGACCAGACAAGTGTAGGTGTTTATGCGCAAGCCGGGCTCAGCTATCTTGATTACCTCTATTTCAATATCGGGGCAAGAAATTCGTGGTCCTCCACACTTGAAGAACAAAACAGGTCAAAATTTTATCCCAGTACAAGTATTTCTTTTATTCCTACATCTGCTTTTGAATTCCTGAAAAACAGCAGGACGATTAACTACCTCAAATTAAGGGCGGGCTATGCTACTAGTGCAAGCTTCCCACCACCCTACCAGACCAGGCCAACACTGGTGGTGTCAACCAATGATTTTTCAACGAGGGCAGGTGCTATTGTAAATACAAATACGGTAAGTAATACGCTGGCTAATCCCAACCTGAAACCTGAACTGTTACAGGAAATTGAAATTGGACTTGAATCCAGGTTATTTAATAACAGGATGAGCATCGACCTTACTTTATACAATAGAAAATCATCTGACCAGATACTTACCAGGCCATTGGATGTATCAACAGGATATGAAACAACAACCATTAATGCCGGTGATCTTATTAATAAAGGCATTGAACTGGCACTTGGTTTCACGCCCATAAAAAGCAGGAATTGGAATTGGCAGATCGACCTGAACTTTTCAAAAAATATAAGTGAAGTAAAAAACCTGCCGGAAGAAATTGCTGAAGTTCAGACTGGCGGATTATTTAGCAACGTTGGCAATTACGCGATCAACGGACAACCCTTTGGCATCATCAAAGGAAGTTATTGGCAGCGTGATGATAAATCAGGCAAGCTGATTGTTGGACAGGATGGCTATTATATTCCTTCAACCGATACCAGGATCATTGGCGATCATAATGCATATTACCGGATGGCACTAATCAATACCGTGAATTTCAAAAGTTTTGAATTTTTCTCCTACAGCCCAATCATTTTCAGGTGTAGCTATAAAGATAGACAAAATATACACTTTGCCTTTCAACGCATTGGCACTTCCAGCTCTCCATTTATCATCATTTTGAGCAAAAGA
>JANMMA010000462.1:0-2563 GCA_031372815.1 Sphingobacteriales bacterium | reverse complement strand
ACCACCGACATGGTACGGATGGATTCCTCCTTCCCCGTAATATCAACGGCTATGCATAACCGCGTTTTTGGCTGGCACGTACTCAATATGGATTGAAAGACCTGGTTATTTCGGTAAGGCGTCTCTATGAAGATCTGCGTTGCGCGATCATTGGTTGATACCAATTCCAGGTCGCGCAATGCTTTAAGGCGCTTCCCTGTATCAATGGGCAGATAGCCGATAAAGCTGAATCGCTGTCCGTTCATTCCGCTGGCCATCAGGGCAAGAAGTATCGAACTTGGTCCAACCAGCGGGTGCACCTTTGCATTCATTTCCTGGGCAATAGCAATGAGGTCCTGTCCCGGGTCTGCAACACCAGGGCAACCCGCTTCACTAATAATGCCGATTTGCTGTTGGGCTTTTATGGCAGACCTGAAAGAAGCAGGCGCGTCTTTAGACTGTATCACAAACCACTGGTAATTGTCGATGACCATTTCCCGCCAAATTTTTTTCAGAAAGCGCCTTGCTGAGCGTTCGTCTTCCACAAAAAAAACCTGGCATTTTTTCACGGCTTCCAGGATGGATGCGGGAAGGGTGTCAAGTGCGTCTTCTGCAATGGGACAGGGAATAAGGTAAACCCGGCTCTGACTCATACGAGTGAATGGTGTGTTTTGTGTTCATTAAGGCTGATGGTAGCCGCTATTACAGCGTACGCCGGAGCAAGGACCCAGCCGATGCCAATGAATCCATGCATGAGATAAAATACCAGGCCGTTTCCAATGGCCAGCCCTTTATGTTTCGCGTTGAATTCGATACTCTGTTGAGGGCTTAGATTGTTTCGTTCGAAACTGTAATCAAGCATAGAAAATCCATAGTAATAACATTCCACAAACATGGCGAGTATTGGCGTAGCCCATCCTACTATAGGAACGAATGACAGGACCATGATAGAGATCGTGTAAACCGTTTGCCAAAGCGTATTCCTAAGGGCAAGTTTAATTCCGCGGAGGATATCCCGTATCAGGTTACTGGTACTGAAGGGAAAGTTGCGGCCATCAATGATCGACTGTGTTTTTTCACTGAGGTAAGCAAAAATGGGCGATCCCAGGATGAGCCAGATGTATTTAAACAGGGAGAAATAAAAAAACATTAAGATGATCCATAAAATGATCCCGGCCACGGTAAAGAAAAAACCCATCCAGGAATTCTCCAATTTTTGTATCCATTCACGGATACCGATCACATTGGTCAGGTATTCAATTACACCGGTCGCGGTTTTACCAAAGAAATACATTGAGACCATGAAAAGAAGGGCATAAATTATCCCTGGTATAATAATCCATTTCCATAGTTTATTGGCTTTGATAAACTCATGGGCTTTTCCATAGGATTGAATAGCTATAACTATCTCTTTAAGCAAGCATTACGTATTTTACACTTCTGTTTTCAAACATAATGAATTTGACGCGTAGAACAGTGAAACTAGACCGCTCGTTTTATGAACGGGAGGACGTATTGGCCATTGCAAGAGAATTGCTGGGAAAGCTTATCATCACTTCTTTCGACGGGGAAACAGCAGCCGGGCGTATCGTTGAAACTGAAGCTTACTGCGGAATACATGATAAGGCTTCACACGCATATAGCGGCAGGCGTACATCCAGGACTGAGAATATGTATAAGCAGGGAGGTGTGGCATACGTGTACCTGTGTTACGGTATCCATCACTTGTTTAATGTAGTCACCAATATTGAAAACGTTCCTCACGCTGTATTGATACGTGCCATTGAACCTGTGGAAGGAAAGGAGATCATGCTGCGACGCAGCGGGAGAAACACCTGGGATAAAAACATTGGGTCAGGACCGGGCAATGTTACGAAAGCACTCGGCATCATAACCAACCACTCCGGTGCCGACCTGCAGGGTGAAAAACTATATCTTGCGGAGGATGATTATGTGCTGCAGGAAAATAGCATTACTGTGACACCAAGGATAGGTGTAGATTATGCTGGTGAGGATGCAAATCTTCTATATCGGTTTGTTATTGCGGGACATCCCCAGGTTAGTGCGAAGTCATTTACGTCAAAATTTATTCAACCTTGAGTATTTCGATCCCTTCTGCTCCAGCCCGTCAAAAAATTGCTTTGTTATCCGGCTTTGCACTTTTCTTCCTCGCCTGGTTAACTAATCCACTTCACCTGGAGACCAACGCTTGCAGGGTTATTGCAGTTGCCGTGATGATGATCACCTGGTGGATCACTGAAGCGCTTCCGATGCCGGCAGTGGCACTAATACCGATTGTATTGTTCCCACTACTTGGAATAGCAACTATTGGAGCAACAACGGCACCTTATGCTAATGAGGTGATTTTTCTTTTTATGGGTGGCTTTATGATAGGCCTGGGGATTGAGAAATGGAACCTGCACAAAAGAATTGCATTGTCGATTGTAAAACGCACGGGCACCAGTGGAAACCGCATCATATTAGGATTTATACTGGCCACCGGATTTATCAGTATGTGGCTTAGCAATACGGCCACCACCATGATGATGTTTCCCATAGCCATTTCTGTGATCAGGGTAATTGG
>JANMMA010000441.1:0-2737 GCA_031372815.1 Sphingobacteriales bacterium | reverse complement strand
ACGAATATCGAAGTAGCTGCTGATGTGGCCCTTAATTCGGCCAATGAAGTACCTGCAGGAACATCAGCGGCAATTGGTGTTGGTTTACTCAGGCTAACATCAGCTAAGAAAGCTTATATAAAACTTACGGTTACAGGTCTTGAAGCTGGAGATGCACTTGTAGCGGCGCACATCCATAAAGCGGCGGTAGGGGTTAATGGTTCGGTCATTCTGGGCTTTTACAGCAGTGCGGCCGATTTTGGTACAGTCAAAATATTGCCCGTTGACGATGTGCTTTATGCTTCTTTAAAAAATGATCCCATTTACTTTAATGCACACAGTACGGCAAAGCCGGGTGGTATAATTCGTGGACAAATCAGATAAAAACGCGGGGCGTTATTTTTATAATGCGGCAATTGTGTAGTGTGATAAATGTGGAATACATGCTTATTCCGGATGAATGGTCAGTTTTTTTGCTAAGGCATCTGTGACCTTATCGGTATAAATTCCATAGCCATTGACCAGTATTCCTTTCATCGGGGTGTTGATGCCGGAAATGGCATATAAAATGGCTTCATCTGCCGGATCTGAATCGCCTTCAAAGCGAAAAACTTCATCTACTACAAAATCATCGTGCAATAATTTGTATTCACCGCTTCTGCACTCCAGGCAATCTTCACGAAGATTAAAATCTTCCATATAACCAGCCTTCCTCAGAATTTCAATTTGTCGGGATAGTGTATCAGTTTTTTCCATAAAATATTCTTATCTGACCATTAAAGTATAGAGACGTGCCAATCAAACGAGCATGTACAATTTTATTAAACATCCTGTTCCCGAAGTTAGTAAATGGCGTTGAAACGCTTCATTTAACATTAAATAACCGTTTATTAATGTCGTTCGTTTGCAGGGATTTATTTACTTTATGGTGGGTAATTTGGTTTGATATCTTTCAGCCAATCAAAAAAATCAATTATCAAAGTATAAAACTAGCATTATGAATGATCAGACTAACAGCCTTAATTGGTTTGAGATTCCCGTTACTGATTTTGAAAGGGCCAGGCATTTCTACCAGGTCGTTTTAAGCATCCATATGGAGGTTGACCAGATGATGGGCATGAAGATGGCTTATTTTCCATTTTCGCCAGGTAGCGGAAAAGCTAACGGTGCACTTGTCCAAAGTGATTTTCATAAGCCTTCCATGGATGGTTCTGTCATATACCTGAATGCAAATCCTGATATGGCCGATGTCTTGGTCAGGATAGAACAGGAAGGCGGGCAAATTCTCATGCCTAAAACCCATATTTCAGGAGACATTGGATACATGGCGTTTTTCCGTGATTCTGAAGGCAACAGGGTAGCGCTCCATTCGCAGCATTAGCACCAGGTTTTCAGCCCACTTATTGATCTACATCAATGGAACGTGGAATATATTTCCGGCATTGTTAGTTATCACATCAGGGTCTTTACATGCGCTGACATCAGTAGGGTTAATGCAATACATGTGAGTGTGGGATTAGGTGCAGCTGCTGTAGTATAACAGGACGCTCCCGCAATATGGAGGTTGCCAATGCCATGCACTTTGCAGTGTTTGTCTACCACTCCATTTTTGGGATCTTCGCTCATCCTTGTAGTACCCATATGATGCCATCCGGCACCGGTAAATTCGGGCCATGAAAAATCATTGGCATCTTTCAGATAATCCATGAGTTTTACACGGCCGTTTCCGGCCTTTCCCATTTCCTGGCCGATGAGCTCGTAGATTTTCCTAACACTATGTTTTTCGAGGGGAGTGAGTTCCCAGTGAAGGCTGGCCCTGGGCATTCCAAGGGCATCTTTTTCTTTGTCGAGGGTGACTCTGGAATTGGGATTTGGAGCCTGTTCTATTCGGGTATAGAGTTCATATGATTTGGTTAGTTTTTCCGGCGGGATGGATGCAGTTTCTTTGAGGACCTGTCCAAAACCATCAAACAAATTTTCGAGATTTTTCTGCGGATCATCAGTGCTCCATGTATCGATCATCGGTTTGAATTTGCTGGCCAACAACCATGGCGTTAACGAAGATGTTCCATTCAGGATCTTATGTTTTCTCTGCATGGCGGAAGTAACTGAAAGTTCACACCTTGCTTTTGTGGTGCCATAATCCAACCCATACATTTTTAAGGGGTCCGGTTTTACCAGCGTCATCTCGGCTGATTTTATTTCCAGATGTTCCATGAAATACCTTCCAACATTATCATTGTCATTGCCTAATCCTTTTGGCGCCTGTTTATTGGAAGCCAGCAATATCCTCGCGTTCTGGATTGAACAGCAGGCCAGTATAAACTGTTTTGCCCTTACTGTATGATGTTTGCCGGCATAATTTTTTACCGTTACTTCCTTAACAGCCGAAACGTTTTCATTTGCGGTAATATCAACAACATTGGCATATGTGTATAAATGAATGTTTTTGGCTTTAATGATAGTGTCCCTGTATTTTGTTCCAAATCTGGTAGGCGGACTGAATTGCCAGATCTTATTCCAAATCACTGAGTCATCTTTGAATAACGGGTCCCATCCGGGCGGATTTTGTTTCTGCCAATATTTCCAATCGTATTCGTAAGGACCCAGCTCAATATTTTTATGAGCCCTCATATAAAATGGATCGAGATCTTTTTTTGTTATCGGCCAGCCACTATGAGGAATATAGTCCCTCTTTTCAAAATCTATTTCATCAAAGGTGGAACAGAATCCCGCCCAGTGACCTGTTGTTCCGCCG
>JANMMA010000417.1:0-6751 GCA_031372815.1 Sphingobacteriales bacterium | reverse complement strand
CACTGAATTTGGCATTCTGAAAACAGATGAAAACAATTATATCTCTTCATTCATCGAAAAACCCAAAGCAGAAGTATTGTCTGACTGGTCCAGTGACACTGGTGATGACATGAAAAAAGAAGGCCGTAATTACCTGGCCAGTATGGGTATTTACATCTTCAACCGTAAACTGTTGTTTGACCTGTTAACAGAAGAAAATAAGGAGACGACCGATTTTGGCAAGGAGATCATCCCTTCTTCCATCGAAAAACATCGGGTGGTAAGCTACCAATACGATGGTTACTGGACCGATATTGGGAACATCCATTCATTTTTTGAAGCCAACCTTTCACTTTGCCAGGATATTCCGCCATTCAATCTTTTTGATAATACCAAAACGGTGTATACTCGTGCCAGGATGCTCCCTCCGGCAAAAGTGAGCGGGACAACACTCGAAAAAACAATCGTTGCGGATGGCTGCATCATCAACGCTTCCAGGGTTGAAAACAGTGTGATTGGCATTCGTACGCGTATTGGTATCGGAACAACAGTAGTGAATACTTACATCATGGGTTCCGATTATTATGAAACACTGGAAGAAATGAAGCACACCGCAAGCCGGGGATTGCCAAAAGTAGGAATCGGGGAAAGGTGTTATATAAGAAATGCGATCATCGATAAAAATTGTCGGATAGGCGACGACGTTAGGATCAACGGTGGAACTCATCTGGCTGATTCTGACCATTCACTGTACACCGTTAAGGATGGCATTGTTGTCGTCAAAAAAGGTGCTGTACTTCCAAATGGATTTGTGATCTGATTTGTGATGATCTGATTTGCCCTTTGGCAAGACGTCCAAACATTTTAAGACCTATTAATAGCTGATTATGGCATCAACGATTGTGACGGCATCGTCCGGATCCGGGATCAAATTGAAACCCAGGCTTACCAATACACAGATCTTTAATATGAGTTTTGGCTTTCTTGGTATCCAGTTTGGATTCGCCCTGCAGAACTCTAATGCAAGCGGTATACTCAGGAATTATGGTGCTGACGTGGAACATTTGTCGTGGTTCTGGCTTGCAGCCCCAATCGTTGGTTTGATTGTTCAGCCTATTGTTGGCCATTACAGTGACCGCACCTGGACTAAGTTGGGAAGGAGAAGGCCTTATTTCCTTGTAGGGGCAATTTTATCGGCGAGTGCACTAACGCTCATGCCTAATGCCAATATACTCAGTAGCATTGCGCCACTGGTGATTATTGGCGCAGCTTTCCTGATGATTATGGACGCTTGTTTCAACCTTGCCATGGAACCGTTCCGGGCATTGGTAGCAGACAACCTCCCGGATTCACAACGGACGAAGGGTTTTGCCATACAGACTTTCCTGATCGGCATAGGTGCTGTTGTGGGGTCCCTGTTGCCATATATTTTAAACAATTGGTTCGATGTACCTAAAGACGCACCTGAAGGCGTTGTGGGGCAGAATGTTAAACTGGCTTTTTATATAGGCTCTGCCATTTTCATTACGTCAATACTCTGGACAGTATTTAAGACAAAAGAATATCCTCCTAAAGAATATGACCTGTACCATGGAAAGAACGAAGACCACGCGAGCGGATTGAGTTCAATATTCAAAGATTTTGCGCGCATGCCCAAAACCATGAAGCAACTTGGTCTGGTGCAGTTTTTTTCGTGGTTTGCACTATTTGGCATGTGGGTATTCACAACGGATTCTATTGCAACACACATTTTTGGATTGCCCATTGACGACAAAAGTTCACCAATGTACCGTGAAGCACAATCGTGGACCGGGGTTATTTTCGGAGTGTATAATGGTGTTTCAGCGGCGTATGCATTACTGCTACCCACTATAGCTAATAAACTTGGTCGTAAAAGGACGCACGCCATTTCACTGCTGATTGGAGGAATTGGGTTGATATCATTTTATTTTGCCCCCAGTAAAGAGTTCCTCATCTTCTCCATGGTTTGCGTCGGTATTGCCTGGGCTTCCATTCTTGCAATGCCATATGTGATCCTGTCAAGTTCCATCCCTCCGGGCAAAATGGGTATTTATATGGGAATATTCAACTTTTTTATTACCATACCGCAAATCCTTAATGGAATTGTTGGAGGGCCAATGGTAAAAAATATTTATAATAACCAGCCCGTATATGCCGTAGTGTTATCGGGAATTTTCATGCTCTGTGCTGCTGCCAGTGTGATCTATGTATATGATCCTGGTGCGATAAAGATCAGGGAAGAGCTGTCAAATGCTTAGTTATGTTGAAAAAACTACTATTTGTTTTTATATCCTCGTTTTTCGTTTGTTCCTCACTGTTAGCCCAACTGAATATTTACCCCGTAAATTGGTGGGTGGGTATGAAAAACCCGGCACTGCAACTCATGATACATCAAAAGGGTGCTGGCAATGCCAAGATAATACTGTCGCCCTATTCAGGTGTTAAGCTGGTAAAAACATATGTCCCGGAAAACAAGAATTATATTTTTGTGGACCTGACTATTGCGACAGGTACTAAAGCAGGGAACCTCCATTTTACAATACAACAGGGGAGTAGCAAAACGGCTTTCACCTATGCGTTAAAACAACGAAATTCCGGAAATGGAAAGACAAGGGTAAAGGGAGTGAATTCGTCCGATTTTGTTTACCTGATCATGCCCGACCGTTTTAGTAACGGAGATACAACCAACGATAAAATTGCCGGACTTCGAGACCAGATGAGTGACCGTAACAATCCATTCTTACGGCACGGCGGCGATCTCAAAGGCGTGCAGAATCAGCTTGACTATTTGAAGGACCTAGGCGTAACCTCCATTTGGCTTACCCCAGTGGTGGAAAATGATATGCCATTAATGGATGAATGGAACAACAAAGTGTCGGGTTATCATGGTTATTGGTTTACTGATCACTACAATATAGACCCGCGATTCGGAGGGAATAAGGCTTATCATGAAATGATCAGTGCGGCCCATTCAAAAGGCCTTACAGTGATCCAGGACGCCGTATACAACCATGTAGGCAATCACCACTGGTCTATCCTTGATATGCCGATGAAAGACTGGATCAATCAATGGCCGGTGTACACCAATTCAAACTACAAGGAAGAGGTTTTTTATGATCCATATGTCGACAGCATGGACAAGGAAATTATGGTCCGGGGCTGGTTTGTTCCACACCTTCCCGACCTTAACCTCACGAATGTTTTCTGTGCCAATTATATGGTTCAGCAAGCCGTATGGACTACCGAAGAATTTGGTATCGACGGATGGCGCGTGGATACTTATAAATATTGTGACGAAAAATTTATGAACCGCGTAAATGCAGCCCTGGAGAAAGAGTTTCCAGCCATTACCATTTTCGGTGAAGCATGGTGTGCCAACGTTCCGGGAAGTGCATATTTTACCAAAAACAATATGGATGTTCCCTTCAAGCATAACCTTCAGGGGGTAACAGATTTTCCGTTTTCATTTGCTATAAGGGATGCCGGCAATTCCGGTGGTGCGAACAACCTCTATGGTGTTGCAGCGCAGGACTTCCTTTACAAGAATCCAATGAACAATTGCATATTTTTGGACAACCATGATTTAGACAGATTTTATTCTGTGTTGAACGAAGATTTTGCCAAGTATAAAATAGCCATTGGTTTATTACTTACGGAGCGGGGCATACCGCAGCTTTATTATGGATCAGAGATCCTTATGAAGAACTTGAAGAATCCCAATGATGCGAAAGTGAGGGAAGATTTTCCCGGCGGATTTTATAGCGACTCCGTGAATAAATTTGTGGTAACAGGAAGAAATAAAAAGGAAAATGAAGCTTTTGACTTTGTAAAAACACTGGCCAATTTCCGGAAGAAATCTGCTGCACTAATCATAGGAAAAACATTACAGTACCAACCCAAAAACGACGTCTATGTTTTTTTCCGGTATACGAACAACCAGCGCGTGATGGTGATGGTGAACAGTAGTGAAAAGCCTTCAGATGTATCTACTGCCAGGTTCAGTAAAGGTTTTGCAGGAAAGACCAGGGGGATCGACGTTATCCGAAATAAGGAGGTTAGTATTCCCGAAACGTTTACACTGCAGCCTTATTCCATAGAAATACTCGAGCTTAAATAAAAGGGTAGTTATTAAGGGAAATATTGATGTTGATAAAGAGTCTGTCAGATCAGCAACTGGTAGCTTATTTTTCTCATCCATTCCCGCTGCTTCATCAATTCATTCATTTCTCTGTTAAATTGCGGGGTAGAATATTTTTTACCTTCTTTTGGCGGCTTCATCTGGGCAGGGGGCTGGTTAACAAGTTCGAGTTTAGTAGCATACCATGTGGTATGCATTTTGGGAATAGCAAGGCCAAGTATCATACCGGGCAGACCTCCAAATGATTCGGGACCAGTAGACGGAATTATGTCATCAGTGTAAAAAGCAATTACCACGATGGAATCCAGCATTTTACAGACCGCTTTGCGGCACTCAAAACCTGCAATAGTTCGTTGTTCACCTGTAATTTTCCAATCGGTTCTTTTAATACTATCGGTAAGAAGGTAATCACTTCCGAAAATATTTTTCTGTGTAATGATGGCAGATTCCCGCAGGTCTTTATACACGATGTTAGTGATAAAGTTCAACGCCCAGTGTATACGCTTATCAGCAGGTTCTTTTCCGGGTTGGTAAAATGATTTGTTTTCATCAAAACTCAGATCATAATATGTTACGGCAAATTTTGGCATATTTTCCTTTGCCATCTCATCCCACATGTCCTCATCTTCAAGCATGCTGTGCTGATTCGTTCTTCTCTCGAATTCAATTTTTCCCGAAGTAATGAATTGTTGACCGTTGGCCATTGTCACGGCAATAAGTAACATGTAAACTAAAAAGCATTTCTTCATAACCATTTATTTACCAGCCCATGGGTTTACCGTTTTTAGCAAAATTCCAGATCACTGAAAACATTAGGTACCTCTTAAACGTGTTATAGGTTCTTTCTGAAATGAGGTTTGTGCTTATCGTTCTCATGAATCCAATGTTCTGATTCAGTATATCAAATGCATAAATCCTGAATTTAAAAGCATCATTTTTGGCAAACTTTCTGTCAACCCACATATTCCATAATACGGCATTGTTGTTCTCTGGAAATGCGGTAGTCTTTTGCCGAAATTGAAAATTGACTTCACCATTAAGATCATATTTCTTTAGAAAAGACACCCCATATTCTGCTGTATACGTCTGCATCCAGTAGTTTGTTTTAATGTCAGTGCGGATGGATGATTGAGAGAAATTGTATGCCATATCCATTCGCAGACCAGCACTGTATTTTTTCTCTTTGATATACCTGAATGAAGGGTTGAGTGCCAGAAGGCCGCTATTTGTTTTATTCTTTTCACCATTCACAAAATTTGCATTCTGAAAAAAATTGACCCTTGAGCTGATATCGAAATTCCACCCCGTATTTTTTATTTTGAAATTATAACTGAAATAGCCGCTGAAATTGTACACCCCATTTACGTTGACTGTCTGGGAAATCCTTCTGCCTATGCTATCTATGATATCACGGGTGGCAAAAGAATTCTGGGTATAGTTGAATGAAATATTTGACCAGTATCCACGCTCTGTGATAAAATCAAATTTTTGCATGTAAGCTTCAACGCTATGGTTTAGCGCAAGTTTAAGGTCCGGATTTCCTATAGCTATATTCAGTGGGTCTGTATTGTCTGCTACAGGTTGCAACATACTCACTGAAGGTTGTTGAGTGCTTCCACGGTAACTGAGGTAAAGATTCCTGTTTTTTTTCATATTCATCTGAAGCGAAGCCATAGGGAAAAAGTTCACATATCGAAAAGTGGATACAGTATCCCGTATGAGGTCTTTCTGAACCAATTTATTTGCCGAAACAGACATGCCCACGGTGTAATTGTATTTCTTAGGCTTGGCAAAACGATAATTAATGCCAGCAGTATTCAATAGGGTGTTGAAGTCAAAGTTGTTGCTCAGGAGGGGTACTTCCTGGTCATACTTCGGATCTGTGGGAGTTGATTTTTCCAGGGCTTTTCGCAACGAGGTCATGGCTTTATTCTCCAACTGGTAATCAAATTCTACATAACTTCTTTTAGACACAGGGTGTGTATAGGAAAGCCGGCCCATCAAATTCATGCTTTGGTTTTCGTTGACCTTTTGCTGGTCTATCAGGTCCTCCCGTATAATTTGCCCGTTTGAATTGAAAAACCTGCTGTTGGCCCTCAGGTATCCATTAGATTCAAGGTTTGAGTACTGTTGCCTGAAAGTTGCAGAAAAAGTATTGCCTGGTTTTTTAAATTTTCGGCGGTACGTGACAGTGGTATTCAGCGCCTGGTTTTCTGAACTGTTATTGACAGTTCGTTTGCTGGTGTTCACGGTGTCGTTCGCGTCATTTAGTGATTCTGAGTTAAAATCCTGACTCTTGAATCCTTGACCCAGAGCGCCATTGACATTTATTTTAACGGATGACAAGGAATCAATTTTAATATTATAAATGCCTTCCAGTTTATGCCTCTGGCGGTTATTGAAGACATTATTGCGCTCATTTACATAGTACAATGTATCTGGTAGTATATACTGGCTGCGGGTAGTGATCCTGGCATTATTATCCAGCTTGTTGAAACGGTAATTGCCGTTCAGGTGACGCTTGTCATTATCCCACTTGTTGGAAAAATGTAATCCGGCACCCCAGCTTTTTGGAAGGCCTTCTCCATTATAACTTCCACCGGCAAACTCATC
>JANMMA010000414.1:0-14777 GCA_031372815.1 Sphingobacteriales bacterium | reverse complement strand
CACCAATCTCGAAATTCAGTACTGACGAACGAAATCGAATACAGATGTCTCACGCTTATGAACGAGTTCCGATAATCCTAATGTTCCTTGTTCGATTGCAGCACCTTGCAAATAACTTGATCATGTGACAATGTTCATTCTCTTGTGTCGTATGAAGGTATGTTTTAATCCTTATGATGCAGTTTCACAAATGTACACTATCGTCTGACTTATAAACTCTAACTATTTACACTATTAATAGGCGCCATGGTAGTTCCATAGGCTCCTTCTCCCTCATCATATGCATCGATATCATCGCCATCTTTGAGGGAATTCTGGATCCACTCGTCAGCAGACCAGACTGCTTTTCCCGAAGGCGCTTTTGACATTGGCTTCGCGATATTGCATCTCAGAACTTTCCCGAAAAGCTCAGAGCCCTCCATATTTTCTATCGCATCATTGTGCTCAATACCAAACATTTTGGCTGCAGCAAAGCCGGTTCCGAATTCTACTCCCCTCACTGCCGGAATCGCAAAAGCCGCATGGGCCAGTATAGATTCAACGGAGTCAAAAAACGGTTCGCCGATACCCAGAGGCAAATTTTTCACGGAACATTCTACGATGCCGCCTACAGAATCCTTGGCATCAATCGCCCTTTGCAATCCTTTTTCCAGGTCGGACTCACCTCCAATTTCGGTTATTCGTGCCTGTATGGTAGTAGTACCTAAAAGTTTTTTTGCGATCACTCCTGCTGCCACCAGGCTAAGGGTTAGCCGGCCACTGAAATGCCCGCCGCCACGATAATCCTCAAATCCGCCGAACTTGTGAAAGGCCACAAAATCAGCATGACCCGGCCTTGGCATGGCCCTCAGTTTTTCATAATCGCCTGATCGCGTATTATTATTCTCAAACATGATGGTAATGGGAGCACCGGTAGTACGTCCATTAAATATGCCGCTCTTAAATATAGGTAGGTCCTCTTCCTGCCTGGGTGTTGTGCCTTTCTGTTTTCCACCTTTCCGTCGATCAAGGTCCTCCAGAAAGTCATCCACAGAAATGGATAAGCCAGCCGGACAACCATCGATGCAAACCCCTACGGATTGCCCGTGAGATTCACCAAACACCATAACGCGGAACATTTTGCCTAAACTGTTCATAAAATAAAATTACGGATTGCAGATCATGCATTATTTTTTAATTGCTGATATCACGAAGCGGCACTTTAAACGGAATTCAACTTCTGTTCTGTATACTCAAAATATTAGTCGCTTTCCTCTACTTTAACTCCCAGTTGTTTAAGGTGTTCATAAAAATCAGGGTAAGATTTGTTGATGGCATCGGCTTCTTTAATTGTCACCGGTCCATTTGCCCTCAACGCAGCGACAGCACAAGCCATTGCAATACGGTGATCATGGCGTGAATGCACATCCGAACTGTTTACTGATGTCCTACCCTCAATGATCATCTTATCACCATGCAAAAATATCTGAACACCCATCTTCCCAAATTCTTCCTGTAACGTGAGGGCCCTGTTACTTTCCTTATGTGTTAATCGATTCACGCCTTCAATTTCAGTCTCACCTTCACAAAAACTTGCCAGGGCAACCAGTGGTGGGAAAAGATCAGGGCATTCGGTTGCATCAAAATGAAATGCTTTCAATTCACCTTTGCTAATGTTAATCCTGTGTTGGGATGCGATAATTTTAGCGCCTGAATCATGCAGTGCCTGCAGCACTGCCCTATCGGCCTGCGTGGAAAAAATATCCAATCCATTCACCTCTATATTTCCTGCAATTGCGCCTGCCACCAATAGAAAAGCAGCACCACTCCAGTCACCTTCTACAGTATATTCCCTATCGGCCCACTGCTGAGTGGAGGGTTTACCAAAATGAAAGGCTTCATAATTCCTATTTTCCACTTCCCAGCCAAAATCTTTCAACACTTTAATGGTCAGGTCGATATATGGCTTGCTCTTTAGATTGCGGACCCTGATATCAACATTCTCAGCGCCTGCTGCTGCGTATGCCATCAGCAAACCGGTAAGAAATTGGGAGCTCAAAGATCCGTCAACTTCAATACTTGCCGGCTTTAGCGGGCCCTGTATCATTATCGGAAGTTTTCCTTCACGAGACTGGATTCGTATTCCCAGTAAAGGAAATATTTCGTCAAAGAAATCCATCGGCCTTGTCCTCAGACTACCACTACCCGTGATCGTTAGTTGACGATCAGAGAGTGCTGCTATCGGTGTAAACATTCGTATACCGAGTCCGCTCTCCCCACAATTGATTTCATCATCAACCGGATTGATGCCTTTACTATCAATAATAAGCGTACGCTTTCCTGAAACTACAGCACCAAGTTTCTTAATGGTATCCAGCGCTGCAAGGTCGTCGTTACTGTTGCCGGGGTTGTGTATGGTTGTCCGTCCTGTTCTCAACAATGCCGCAGCAAGGGCCCTTTGCATAGAACTTTTGGAAGCGGCTGCCGTTATCGACCCCTGAATTTCGGCGGGATAAATGGTAACCTTCATTTTATGCTTCTTGATGGATACGCAATAGTATTGCATCGAGTTTACTGATATCAATCTGGCATATCATGGCCCTACCGATCTTTTGTAATAGTATATAACTCATTTCTTTTCTTACTCTTTTTTTATCCATCCGGAGTATACCCAATACTTTTTTCATATTGAAAGATGCCACTACCGGAAGACCATACTGATGTAACACATTATCAACCCTGCTGCTACCCTTGAACCCGGCAAGTTCTTCTGAAATCCTGCAGGCGTAATGCATTCCGATGGAAATCGCCTGGCCATGCGTCAATTCATACTGCGTTTCCAATGCATGCCCCAGGGTATGTCCGAAATTCAACAGCTTACGGTCCGCTTGTTCAAATTCATCCTTTTGGACCACAGCAGTTTTCAACCGTGCATTTCGGGTAATCAATGACGATAGTAATTTTTTATTTTTCTGCAGCGACTGTATGGTTTCTTTCTCCAGTATGGAAAATGCAGGGGCATCCCTGATACAGGCGTGCTTAATGATTTCTGCAAAGCCATCCGACCAACAGCTGTCAGGCAGTGTTTTCAGCAATGAATAATCATAAAGCAGAAAAGTAGGCTGACGGATAATGCCCACCATGTTTTTATATTCACCAACATCGATACCATTCTTTCCACCTATCGAAGCATCCACCATGGCAAGGAGTGAAGTTGGGACAAAGCCAAAGGATATGCCGCGCATATAGACCGAGGCAATATAGCCGGTGAGGTCAGTGATCACTCCCCCTCCTATACCAATAAGTAGTGTTTTACGGTCTGCCTGCATAGCAATCATGGTATCGATAACGGCATCAACTGTTGCCTGCACTTTGTATTCTTCCCCTGGCTTCAGGGAGATTACATTCCATCCCTTCATTTTATCACCATGGGTGTTGAAGACATTATCATCTGTAATGATGATAGCATTTTTTTTATCTGCAACCGATGATAATTGCCGGATCGATCCATCAAAGTAATAATCGACTGTTGCCTTGGAGAAGCGGTACTTAGTTGGCGTCATCTGTATTGATCCTTGTTTTATTAAATCCTTCCATTTCCTGTTCCAGCGTTTTTAGCTGATGATATTCGTCCTGCCTGTCGATATAGTCTTTTGTCTGTTGAAGACTTCCCGGACTAATTGAATATGCCGTATAATCATCTTTCCATAAAAAATCTTCCTGAAGTAATTTACTTTCATGAATAAAGCGGGCTGATTCATCCTTAAGAAGTTTCACCACCTGCAGCAGGTTTTGCGCGGGATGCAATTGTACGAGGTAATGTATATGGTCATCATAGCCACCAATGCTGATGAACCTGATTCCTTTCTCATCACCAAATTTGCGGCACCATCCATAATACACTGCACGCAGCGATTTTTTGATCAGTGGTTTTCTGTCTTTTACTTCCGTGATAATGTGTATGAAAAGATAAACCCGGCCTTCGTGCATATTATGCGTTCATAATTTTATTCTGACGGTTTATGGATTCCATGTGAACCGCGTCCAGGTATTTGGTTACAAATTCACGGCTCAGTCCCAGCCCATCACCACGGTTGAAAGCCCTTTCCAGTATCTGGTTCCATCGGTTGGTTTGAAGAATGGTTACACTATTATTCTTTTTATATTCTCCTATTTGTTCGGCGATTTTCATACGCTGCCCAAGTAATTGCATGATTTCGTCATCAACATGATTGATTTGTTCGCGAAGTTTGTCCAACGCCAGGTGAAAACTTTCCGAAGGCACGTCTTCACTTCTCCATTTGATGGAATCAATCATTTCCGCAAGACGTTCAGGAGTCACCTGTTGTTTGGCGTCACTCCATGCATGATCCGGATCAATATGGGACTCTATCATTAGTCCGTCGAAATCCAGGTCGATGGCTTTCTGCGCAACATCAAGGAGGATGTCCCTTCTTCCGCAAATATGAGAAGGATCATTGATCAGCATCATGTCGGGATTTCTCCTTTTCATTTCAATCACCAGGTGCCACATGGGTGCATTGCGATATTCTGTATTCCCGTAAGAAGAAAAACCACGATGGATCAATCCGATTTTTTTAATCCCCGCTTTCGCAACGCGTTCAACGGCACCGGTCCAGAGTTCAAGATCGGGGTTGATAGGATTTTTAATGAGAACGGGTACATCAACACCACGGAGGGCATCCGCAATGTCCTGTACACTAAAAGGATTAACAGTCGTCCGCGCACCGATCCATAATACGTCGACGTCGAAATGAAGCGCGTCCTCGACCTGCTTTGGGGTGGCTACTTCAACGGCAACCGGCAGGCCGGTGAGTTTTTTTGCCTGTTGTAACCAGGGAAGTCCTTTGGTGCCGATACCTTCAAAACTGCCGGGGCGCGTACGGGGTTTCCATATGCCGGCGCGGAGCATATCCACCTTACCCGTGGCTGCAAGACGCTGTGCTGTTTCCATAACCTGGGATTCTGTTTCTGCACTGCAGGGCCCTGAAATAATCAGCGGGCGTTTTGCCCATACCTGCTCAATAGTAGATTGACTTTTCATTTCGACTGTTTGCATTGTAAGACTTATTAATGTTAAAGTTATTTAATCAATTACGAATTACGAATTGCGGATTACGGATTGGCGGATTGGCGGATTGGCGGATTGGCGAATTGGCGGATTGGCGGATTAACGAATTGCGGGCCTTTCCTCAAACGTAAGCACAATAAACAATTTCATCTCCTCATTTACACTTACACATTTTGCACAATTTCCAATTTTCCAATTTCCTTCCCACATTTCCCACACTTCCCAATTTCCCAATTACCGCAACGCAACAATATTCAACCTAAAATCCGCTTAATGCGATTCGCGTCTTCTATCAATTCCTTCAGGTATTCCCAATTTTCCTTTTCCAGGCAGCTTTTGAATTTTCTGAGCTGGCTGATATGTTCGTTTAGCACATCCAATACATTTTCCCTGTTCTGCATCAGTACCGGGACCCACATGGATGGATTGCTCTTGGCAAGCCTGACCGTACTTTCAAAACCCGCACTAGCCATCTCAAAGATCGCCTGGTCTTCTTTCTCCTTACCCAATACGGTATTGGCCAGGGCAAAAGAAGTGATGTGTGAAATATGGCTAACATAAGCTGCATGCAGGTCATGGTCGTCTGCATTCATTTCCAACAAATGC
The DNA here is from genome assembly GCA_031372815.1 of Sphingobacteriales bacterium. Lineage (GTDB taxonomy): Bacteria > Bacteroidota > Bacteroidia > Chitinophagales > Chitinophagaceae > Pollutibacter. Next base: position 9,100 of record JANMMA010000414.1, on the reverse strand, counting down.
ATCCCTATCCTGCCAAACATTTTCTTTGTCCATTCCAGTGCATCCGCATCTGAACCTTCAGTATTACATAATATCACTGCCTTATTTTCAAAAGCACCTTTCACGGCCGCATCAGGTCCGCTATATTCTGTTCCCCACATGGGATGGGCGGCCACATAACGACCTCTCTTCGGGTGATCCATGACGTTATTAATCAATGCGGCTTTCGTGGAGCCCAGGTCAATCACGATCTGGCTATCGATGAGGTTAAGCAGTTCAGGCAGCACCACAATAATAATATCGACTGGTATCGCAAGAATAATGACCTCCGCTTCTTTTACCGCGCTTTTAAGGTCCATCACTTCGTCCACCAACTCAAGTTGTAATGCCCTGTTGGCATGTCCTTCATTATTATCGACACCAATAATGCTGGACGCCAGGCCTTTCTCATTGAGTTGAAGGGCCAGGGAACCTCCGATTAAACCCACCCCCACAACCGCAATTTTTTTTCTTTCCATATGGCTATCCTTAATCATTTGCAAATGCTTTGTCAATTCTTTCCGAAGCCTCCATTAGTTTCGCCGTGGTACTGCAAAGGCTGACCCGGATATATTTTCTTCCTTCAGTTCCAAATATCCCACCTGGAGTAATAAAAACCGAAGCCTTGCGTAAGATGTCATCGCTTAGTGCAAAGCCATCGTCGTAATGTTTGGGAATGGCAGCCCAGACAAACATGCCTGACTGTCGATCATCATAGTCACAACGTAATTTATCGAGCAAAGCAAAAACATGAAGTCTCCTTTCGCGGTACTGCCTGTTCAGGTTTTCATACCATTCTTTTCCCAGTGATAAAGCCTTCGCTGCGGCGAGCTGTACGGGAAGAAACATGCCGCTGTCCATATTGCTTTTGAACGTCAACACTTCACTAATCCTCTCTTTCGCACCACATAATAAACCAACCCTCCATCCCGCCATATTCTGCGCCTTGCTTAATGAATTTAGTTCGAGTACAACGTCTTTTGATCCTTCAATGCTCAAGAGGCTCATGGGCTCTTCATTCAGGATAAAACTATATGGATTATCATGGCAGATGAGGATATTATTTCTTTTTCCGAACGCCACTAATTCCGTGAACATTTTTTTTGTTGGAAGCGCCCCTGTAGGCATGTTGGGGTAGTTGACCCACATCATTTTAACCTTGGACAGATCGGTCTTTTCCAGGGCATTGAAATCAGGAAACCAGTGATTCGCTTCCGACAGGTGATAACTTCTGCAGGATCCACCGGCGAGCTTAACAGCACTCTGATAAGTAGGATAACCTGGATTTGGAACAAGGGCATCATCACCTTGATCAAGGTAAGTCATGCATATATGTACAATGCCCTCTTTGCTGCCAATTAGCGGAAGAATCTCCGTATCCGCATCAAGTTCAACATTGTACCAGTTCTTATACCAGTCGCGCATAGCATTTCTAAGCAGCGGTGTTCCTTTGTAATTCTGGTATGCGTGGACGTTATCCTTAATGCTTTCTTCGCGGAGGATATTGATCACATCGGGATGCGGAGGAAGGTCGGGACTTCCAATGCCAAGGTTGATCACATTTTTCCCCTGCCTGTTGAGTTCATCGAGCTCACGCAGTTTAGTAGAGAAATAATATTCACCGATACCTTCCAATCTTTTTGATGTAGTGATATTCAATTTACTTTCTGACTTTGATATTACTCTTTCCATTGTCATTTTCGTTTATGCCATGCCGCTGCGGTAAATACCATATATCCGGAGGCTTTCTGTGTATGGCCTGATGTCGGCAAGCACCTGCCTGAATTGCGCCAGGTCACTGAATTCCATATCTGCGTGAAAGCTGTACTTAAAATCAGAACCCGGTATAGGGAAACTCTGCAGTTTACTCAGGTTAATTCCGCCATCAGCAATTTGCGTGAGCACCCTGGCCAGGCTTCCACGTGAATGGTCTGTATGAAAATTGACGGACGCTTTATTGGCATCCGGCACCTCCATAGCTTCTTCTTCCCTTTGCAGGATGAGAAAGCGTGTATAATTGTTTTTCATGGTATGAATGTTCGGGGCAAGGATTTCGAGCTCAAACAATTCAGCAGCCAGTTTACTGGCGATGGCGGCTATATGTTTACTTCGGTGCTGGTGAAGAAGTTTGGCAGAAAGCGCGGTATCTTCTGTTTCCACCAGTCTCCAATTGTATTTATCCATGTATTCGAGGCACTGTTGCAGGGCCATTGGATGGGAGTGAACTTCACGGATATCGTCGAGTTTAACACCAGGATTGACGAGTAGGTTTTGCCTGATCTGCAGGTAGACTTCACCCGTTATTTTGAGGGACGATTTCTGCAGCAGGTTGTAATTTGGTAGTATACTTCCGGCGATAGAATTCTCGATGGCCATTACACCACCGTCACTGTCTTTTTTATTGGCCGCAATGTTGACTACTTCACGAAAATTGTCGCAGGGAATCACCTCTACATCTTTACCAAAGTATTGACGGGCTGCCACCTGGTGGAAACTTCCCTCGTATCCCTGGATACTCACCTTAAAGACTTTACTGATCGTCTGTTGTTGCTTCTTCATAGCCAAAAAAAAATCCCGCCTTTCAGCGGGATCCTATGTTGATTTTTCGTTTTATATTTTCAACAAAAGCTTCCCGCTCCATTTTTAAAATAGAAACTAAAATAAAAATAACGGTATGCTTTCGCGCTAATCATATTGACAAATATAGTATTACTGTTTCAACGTCCAAGTATTTAAGCAGATATTTTACGACATCCAACTCCTCAGATTCGAGGAAAAGACCTGAATTCAGGGTGTTTTATACTAATCTCTACTACGACGTCCACCACCCGTATCGGCGTCATTCATCCTGATCTGACGGCCTTTAAATTTCTTTCCGTCGATGGCTTTAACCATTTTATTTGCTGAAGTAGCTTCAATTTCGATCCAGCTATTCATCTCTTTCATATCAATCCTGCCCAGCACTTCTTTCTTCAGGTCGCTCATATCCAGAATGAATTGAAGGAAGTTTGCCTTATAAAATCCGTCTTTGGTGCCCAGGTTTACAAACAGCCTTTTGTATGAACCACCACTACTGCGCGGTCCGGTTTTGATTGACCTTTCACGTTCGGGGGCACTGGTTCTTTCGCGGCGGGAATCGGTCCTCAGGTTAAGGTCTGCAGAATTTTCATAATACTGCAGGAAACGGTTGAACTCCAATGCGGCAACACGCTGCATAATTTCTTCCTTATCAATGTGTGCGAATTTTTCCTTCAGCAACGGAACGTAGGTTTCGTATTCCCCATGGCTGATTTCAGCCTGTAACATGCGGTCTATGAAATGGAAGAACTGCTTGCGGCAAACGTCCTTTCCCGCCGGGATATCCAGTTTATGGAAGCGGGTATTATTCATTCTTTCAATCTGCTTGATGCGATATGTGTCCCTTCCAGTTACAATCGACAGGCATATACCGCTATTCCCGGCACGCCCTGTTCTTCCACTTCTGTGGGTATAAATTTCCGGGTCATCGGGAAGTTCATAATTAATAACGTGGGTGATTCCCTGTACATCAATACCCCTTGCAGCCACGTCCGTAGCGATTAATAGCTGCAGGCTTTTTTCACGGAAGCGGCCCATCACTTTATCCCGCTGTTGCTGGGTAAGGTCGCCATGCAGTGCCTCAATATCATATCCTTCCCGTACTATGGTTTCAGCAATTTCCTGTGCATCAGCCTTGGTACGGGTAAAAATGATTCCGTAGATTCCAGGGTTGAAATCGATGATACGCTTCAACGTCTCATATCGGTTAACCGCCGACGTTACATAGTATTGATGGTCGATATTAACGGCACCGGCATTTGTTTTTCCGATCGTTAGTTCAAAGGGCGCCTTCATATACTTCTTGCTCACCTGCCTTACCTCACTGGGCATGGTGGCGCTGAACAGCCAGGTACTTTGCCTTTCGGGGGTGTTTTTGAGAATAAACTCAATGTCGTCACGAAAGCCCATATTGAGCATTTCGTCGGCTTCATCAAGAACGATATAATGAATTTTATCAAGCTGGATAGCCTTCCTTTCAATCAGGTCGATCAATCTTCCGGGGGTGGCCACCACAATCTGTGTTCCCCTTTTCAGGTCGCGTATCTGGGTGGTGATAGAAGCTCCGCCATATACTGCAGTTACTGCAACGGGAGCGTATTTCTTTTTAAATCCAAGGAGGTCATTGGTGATCTGCATGCATAGTTCCCTGGTTGGACAAATAATGAGCGCCTGCGGATACTTATTTTCCTTACTGATCAGCTGTAGCAAGGGAAGGCCAAAAGCCGCTGTTTTTCCAGTGCCTGTCTGGGCCAGTCCTACAAAATCTTTAGTTCCTTTTAATAATACGGGTATTGATTGCTCCTGTATCGGTGTGGGTTCAACAAAACCAAGTGCGGTTATTGATTGAAGTAAGCCTTCTTCCAGGCCCAATGATTCGAATGTTGCCATGGCGCGAAGATAGGCTAAATGGGCCGCATGAGTGCAAATGAGTCTTTATTCAGGTGAGGAAAAGAGGAGACCAGGTTCATTGCTGCAAAATAGTTTTAATGCGCTATTTTAACTTAGGGTTTTTCAATTACTGACCTTACAAATGCTGCACCGTCGGCTGAAGGATAAAACTGATTTTTTACTGCTTTTTTTAGTTATACATAGAAAACTAACCTATCTTTTTAACCAACAACCTAAAATGAAAGGCAGCAAGAAAATCTCAATAGGTTTATTTTTACAACTGTTCTTTTTTCATGGTATTTCGCAAGACAGCAGCCTGACTTTTACGCTGTTAAAAGGGCCAGAGGGCAAGTCTATGGGGCATGTGCGGAATATCACCCAGGATAAGTATGGTTACCTGTGGTTTTCAGCACAGGGGGCAAAATGTATCTACCGTTACGATGGTAGCAGGTTTACCATTTTCAAGCAGAATGACAACAATCCTAACTCACTCGGCAGTACACAGATCAAATCCATTTATGCTGATGACAATGGTCTCATCTGGATTGGTCTGGGAAATGGTTTGGATCAATATGATCCTGCAACCGGCATTTTCAAACATTATCGTAATAACGCAAAAGACCCTTCCAGCATAAGTGGTGGTGTAACGGAAAATCCGGTATTAAAAGACAGGAAAGGAAGACTTTGGGTGGGAACATTTGACGGACTCGAACAACTCGATATTAAATCCGGAAAATTTACACACTACCGCAATCAAAAAGGAAACCAAAAAAGCCTGAGTAGCAATATCATCTGGAATATATATGAGGATAGGCAGGGAGTCATTTGGATAGCAACTGGTGAACCCTGGGGTAATACTAATCCTGAAGAGGGCGGCCTTAACAGACTAAATGATGATGGTACATTCACCAGGTATATGCATGATCCAAATGATCCTCATAGTTTGATCAATAATAAAGTAGGTGCTATGTATGAGGATAGTTATGGCGTATTTTGGGTAGGAACAGGGGGTGATGGATTACACACGATGAACAGAAAAACCGGTCGATTTGAAAGACACCTATATCATCCTGATCAGCCGGAACAGCTAAGTCGGCCTGCATTAAAACCGGGTGAACTCAACGACAAAATCAATTTTATTACGGGCGATAGAACCGGAGCAATATGGATCGGAACAGAGTTCTCAGGAATGAACCGATATGATCCGGAATCAAAAAAAATTACCCACTATTATAACAGCAGCAATTTCCCATACACTGGAGTCTGGAATGCATTTACTTCTAAGGATGGTGTTTTTTGGATAGCCACGGAACAAGATGCTGTTGTGAAAGTTGACCCTTTCACCAAATCATTGCCAAACGTGGATATATCAGCGCCTGCAACGGAGATTATTGAAGATAAAAATGGAGATCTATGGGTGGGAAGTTTTGGTAATGGATTATTCAGGTTTGATAAACACAAAAAAGAACTGGCGCATTATAGTCAGCATTCAACCCCTACATTAAACCTACCTGACAATCTTGTAATTGCTCTTTTTGAAAACCAGGACAATAGTATTTGGACGGGCTTTGTGCACGGACTCAGAATTTTAGACAAGAGTTCTCAACAATTTTTTCCAATTAATAATTTCGACATATTTAAAGATTCTGCAAACAGTGGTATTACTAATATTTTCAAAGACAGACAAGGGCTTATATGGATGAGTCGATGGGGGCAGGGAGTGATTACTTTTAATCCAAAGGATAGTTCAATTAAACAATATCTCAAACTAGCCGATGATTCATCTTCGATAGGCTCAAATCTTAGCTTCAGTTCCATCGAAGACAACACAGGTGTTATCTGGGTAGCCACTATTGGCGGAGGTGGAATTAATCGATTTAACCGGGAAGCAGGCAATTTCAAACGTTATCTGCAAGGAATCAGTATTCCTGTTGTATTTCAGGATTCAAAAAATGATATCTGGGCCGGATCAGACCTGGGACTATATAAATACAATAAAAAAGAAGACAGGTTTTACTCTTTTTTAGATCCTGCTTCCGAGGTAAATTCATTTGAAATCGCTGGGATTGCAGAAGACAATGAGAGAAATCTATGGCTAAATACCGAATCTCAAATTATAAAATTGAATCCCGACACGAGAGAAATTTTTATCTATGGAAACAGATTCGGGATTACTAAAGGCTCACTAAATTTCGGTCAGATAAAAAAAACCAGAAACGGAGAAATACTGGTTGGTTTTGAGAAAGGATTTTACTATTTTTTGCCGAAAGAGCTCAATTTAAAACCGGACTTCAACCTCTTAATGACCGGACTGCTGGTCAATTCCCAGGCCGTTAATCCTGGGGATAAAATTATCGGTCGAAACACCATAGAAGAAATCAAAAAACTGGATTTTTCCTACAAAGAAAATAATCTTGTGCTCAAATTTACAGCTATTGATTACCGTGAGCCGGAATCAGTAAAATATTATTACATACTCGAAGGGTATGACAGGGAATGGCAAAAACTTCAGGAAAAACAGGAAAAAAGTTCATCCTATTTTAATCTTTCTCCAGGCACCTACTTATTCAGGTTAAAAGCTTTCAATGATGAAGGAACAATGGCAGAAAAGACAATCTCCATAAAAATTCATCCACCTTGGTGGAAGACATGGTGGGCTTATTCGATATATGCATTGTTTGCCCTTACGCTAATACTTTTTTTATACCGCCGGCAGAAACAAAATATTATCCGTAATGAAAGGGAAAAACGACAACAGTTCGAGCTGGCACAGGCAAAAGAGATCGAGAAAGCCTACCACGAATTAAGGTCTACCCAGGCGCAGTTGATCCAGGCTGAAAAAATGGCCTCTTTGGGGGAACTCACTGCCGGAATTGCCCATGAGATTCAAAATCCGTTAAATTTTGTTAATAATTTTTCTGATGTAAATACGGAACTAATAGATGAAGCAGAAAGGGCGCTGGATCAGGGCGACAAGGAAGAAACCCGACAACTGCTGGGTTCCATCAAAGAAAACGAAGAAAAAATCAAGCTTCATGGAAAACGTGCTGATGCTATTGTGAAAAGCATGCTACAGCATTCAAGAACCAGTTCAGGACAGAAAGAGCTAACCGATATTAATGCCCTGGCAGATGAATATCTGCGGCTGGCTTATCATGGTTTACGAGCGAAAGACAAATCAGTTAATGCTCAATTGAAAACAGATTTTGATGAACGACTTGGAAAAATAAATGTTATCCCGCAAGATATCGGGCGGGTATTATTGAATCTGTATAACAATGCTTTTTACGCAGTATGGGAAAAAAAGGAACAATATCCGGAAGGTTTTGAACCGACCATTTCCGTAAGTACAAAAAAACTGGGAAACAAAATATCCATTGCGGTAAAAGACAACGGCAATGGTATTCCAAAAAATGTATTGGATAAAATATTCCAACCCTTTTTTACCACTAAACCCACCGGCCAGGGAACAGGACTGGGATTATCACTGAGCTATGATATTGTAAAGGCTCATGGTGGCAACATTAATGTGGAATCGACGTCAGACGGTGAACCAGGAAAGGATACTGGAGGTACTATATTTACCATTGAATTACCACCATGAATAGGAAAAACAATAACGCCTAGTCCTGAGTAGGTTACCTCGAATAAGTTAATAAAAAAGTCATTCTTTTTTCTTATATTAGAATACCTTAATTCGCTTTATGAGAAGCTTTTCTGTAAGTCCTGTATTTTTCAGGTCCATGCTGTTAATTGCATCGCTTCTTATCTTAATAAGCACTAATCTTTATTCACAACAAATTGTAAGTGGTAAGATTACAGGAACAGGAGGAATAGCACTTGCCGGTGGAACATTGTCCATAAAAGGAACAGCTAAAAATACTACCACAGATCAGGCAGGGCATTTTTCCATTCAGGCAAATCCTGGAGATACCCTTGAGATTTCGTTTATAGGTTACCGGAATCTTCGATCCGTCATCGGTAAAATAACCGAACTAAATATCATTCTTGCAGAAGATATGGTGAATCTTGATGAGGTTATGTTGGTTGGATACGGAACAACCCGGCGAAAAGACATTACCGGGGCAGTAGCTAAGATCACGGCTAAAGATTTTAATTCGGGCATCATAAGTAGTCCACTGCAACAAATTCAGGGAAAGGTTGCGGGTTTGGTCATCGTTCAACCGGGAGGCGATCCCAACGGTGATTTCTCAGTTCGGATCAGGGGAGCCACTTCACTGGAAGGACAACCACCATTATTGGTGATTGATGGTGTTGCCATCGATGATTTCAACAAAGCGATCGCAACATTGAATCCTTCCGATATCGAATCGTATGATATTCTAAAAGACGCATCAGCTTCAGCAATATATGGTTCAAGGGGGGCAAACGGGGTGATCCTGGTGACCACTAAAAGAAGTCGTTCTGGAAGGACCATGGTGGATTATCATGGCTTTGTAGGGGTGGAAATGATCTCAAAAACCCTGGATGTCTTAAATGCTGACCAATACCTGGAAGCAACAGGGCCTGATGGTGCAGCATTTGATAAAGGCGCCAATACTGACTGGCAAAAAGCCATTACACGAACAGCATTATCACAAAGTCATACCATTGG
>JANMMA010000410.1:0-13115 GCA_031372815.1 Sphingobacteriales bacterium | reverse complement strand
CACCAATCTGAAGACCATAAGTGAAATCAGGATTTGGGTTACCCAGGAATGTACGGTCTTTATTGTTGATCGTATCATTACCGTCAAGGTCCTGGAATTTGAAACGTCCGGCACCTGCACCATCCTGAACAGCTGAATTCTTTACATCTGTATCGCTTTGAAACAGACCGGCAACCTTATAACCAAAGAAAGAAGATACAGGGTGGCCTGCAGCATTCCTTACCCAGTTACCGATACGTGATCCACGGGTATCATAGAAGTCAATACCAGGAGCAAGAGATTGAATCTTATTGCTGTACGTAGTGAACGTCAACGTACCGTCAAGTTTAACGCCATTCTTTCCACCAACCATTCCGCGCTGTGTAACCATCAGGTCAAGACCAGAGTTCTTGATGGCAGCCACGTTAGAGAAGGCCGGGTTAGATGCCGCACCTGCACCTGCAGAAGCAACTGCTGGCAAACGATAAAGAAGATCTTTCGAAGACCTGGTATACAAGTCAATAATAACTTCTGTATGGCTGTTGAACAATGTGGCGTCTAAACCAATGTTAGATGTTTCAATGGTTTCCCATTTACCGTTCGGGTTACCCACGAAAGATTGCTGAAAACCAGCAGCAGTACTATTACTTGTACCATTAATATCATAGCTTGAAGAACCAGGACCGGCAACGTATGCATTATAAGAGTTCGCTGCAAACACACCTTTTTGGTTACCCATCTGGCCCCATCCGCCACGGATCTTCATGTCAGTGATCCACTTAATATCCCTCATGAATGCCTCCCTTGAAATCCTCCAACCTGCTGAGAAAGCCGGGAAGGTACCATAACGGAAGTTTGGACCGAACCTTGAAGAACCATCACGACGTACCGTAGCAGATGCCAGGAACCTGTCGTCATACGAATAGTTTACCTGGCCGAAAATAGAGAACAATGAAGCAGGTGTGAACGGAGAACCATTGGCCCTTTGTCCGGCAGCACCGCCATTATTCAGAGAACGAAAGTTAGGATCTTGGAGGAAGTAAGTAGACCTGGTTCCTTCAATAGAACGGCCGTTATCCTCGATAGCTTCTGTTCCTGCGAGTGCAGACACGTCATGCTTACCAAAACTGTTTTTATAATTTAAAGTATTCGTCCATATCCAACTCCTGTTCTTACCAAATCCTTCTGTGTAACTGTTACCAGTATTATTCTCAGAGTTTTCGTAAGTGATGAAGTTGAAGAAATAATAATTATAGTTATTTATGTTACCACCAATGCTGGAACGCGCGGTAAAATGCTTCAGGAAGTCAACTTCCAGGTAAGCATTTCCAAAAAGACCTGAATTGTTGCCCCTGTTATTTTTTGCACGGTCACGTGAAGCATAAGGATTTCCAGAGTTGCCAAGCTGTGGTGCCCGTGAACCCGCATAGTTTCCTGCTATGTCAAATACCGGAATGATCGGTTGGTTACGATAAGCCAAACCAAGTTCTGTTCCTTCACCGTTGTTCCCTGTTGTATTGTCTTCAGATATCAGGAATTGAAGGTTTTCACCGATCCTGATGTTCTTTTTGATGTTGAATTCAGTATTTACACGGAATGTGTACCGCTTGAAAAAACTGTTGATCATGACGCTCTTCTGATCGAAATAATCAAGGCTCATCAAGTAGCGGCTGCGGTCAGCACCACCGGATACCGCCAGGTTATAATTCTGGATGGGAGCAGACTCGGTAATTACATCATACCAATCAGTACCAGCCTTGTTAGCTTTTGCTATCAACGTTGAACCGTTTACGTCATCCAGGTTAAGGTTGTATTTACTTTCGTCAACCTCTCCGTTTTTCTTACCGGCAGGAAGGATATAATCAGGAAGTACAGGTGTTGGACCGGTTCCATACTGTCCTGCAGGCCTGGGCTGTCCGGCATTATCATAAGCTTTCCAGGTAAGGTCCGCCATTTCCTGAGCATTCAGGAGATCGAAGCCTTTACTGGGATTCTGCGTTCCATAATAAGAGTTGAAACTTACTTTGGCACCGCCCTGACGACCTTTCCTGGTAGTAATCACCAGAACGCCGGCAGACGCACGCGCACCATAAATAGATGCTGCAGAGGCATCTTTCAGCACCTGCATACTTTCAATGTCGTTGGGGTTAAGTCCGCCAAGACCATCAGCCGGTACACCATCAATAACATAGAGCGGATTGTTTGCCGCACCTGTAAATGAACCGATACCCCTGATCCTTACAGAAGCACCTTGTCCCGGACGGTTATCGGTAATAACGGTTACACCGGAAACACGACCTTGTAATTGTGATTCTGCGTTCGCAGCAGGAATCGATTTAAGATCCGCTGTGTTTACTACAGCAACCGAACCTGTGATGTCTTTTTTGGCCTGGGATGTATACCCGGTTACGACTACTTCACTAAGGCTGTTTGACCTCTCTTTTAAAGCAAGGCTCCAATCGGTTCTGCCTGTAATGGCTACTTCCCTTACGTCGTATCCTATAAAGGAGAGGACTAAAGTACCATCTGCCGGAGCATTAATAACAAATGAGCCATCAGCACCGGTAGAGGTAGCAACGTTGCTTCCTTTGACCGCTACAGTGGCTCCGGCAACAGGCTGGCCATCAGGACCAACCACCTTACCCGAGATTGATTTTTGGGCGAATGCTGCCGAACATAGCAGCATCGAAAGAATAAGCATCGGTATAGCCTTACCCATGCATTTCAGGAGTTTTTGTTTCATAAGACAACACAGTTAGAGTTGGTTAATTTTAAATCCTTTGCTAAATCGTTTTGGGAACAAGTTTTAAAAATAGAGAAATTGTTTCTAAAAGTTAAAATTTTTTTCGTCATTTTTAAGGAAAAAGTTTAATTGTGTTAATGATACACATTGCCTTTTTCGTGTTAATAAGCCAATAAAATGCTGGGGTGTTTTTTGTACGGGATAGGCACCCGTCACGTAAGAAAGTATGACAGGATTTGTATTGTTAATGCTGCTTTAAGGTAAAAAAAATTTATCAATGCGTTAACTTTATTGCATGAAATGGGTGAATGTTTTCCTTTCGCTGATGTTTTTGTTCTTTGCGATTTTACAGTACAATGACCCCGATCCGTTCCTCTGGATCCCTTTATATCTTTTGCCTGCATTCCTTTGCTGGCAGGCCTCGCGTGGAAAACATCCGCGTTATCTATATGTGATTGTAATGAGTATTTGCGTGATCTACGGTGCTTATCTTTTATTCGACAAGAACGGTGTGTTGTCCTGGGCAAACGAACACGCAGCAGAAAGCCTGGTACATACGATGAAGGCAGAAAAACCCTGGATTGAAGAATCCAGGGAGTTCGGCGGACTGGTCATTATTTTCTTTGCGATGCTTTTAAATTATCTTCTCAGCCGCAAAAATCCACCTAAAAAATATTCCCCACATGTGCATAAATAGAAAATCAAATGCCCCGTAAAAACGGGGTATTTGTTAAATATTGATGGTTTCGAACATATCATACTTCACTTTGTGGCCATTGCAGATAAGGTTTCTGGTGATATCTACCTGAATCTTGCAACATCTACGGCTCAGTTTCTGGTGATATCACCTCAAACTTTTAACCGGGTCGGTTTCCCACCATACCAGCCGGAAGCTGGGTAACGTCTCCAAGGGTTTCCTGCTATAGCAGCCTGAAACCGGTAATGGCCACTGCTTCAGTTTCTGGCGCTGCTTTATGCACCTTAAAGACAATACCCTTACCCGTTAGTGGCTGGTTGAACTTTATCATTGCCACACTCAGTGCACCCGGTTTCGATGCACCTAATTTAGCTTCTCCAACCTTCTTACCGTCCACGCCCGATTCATAAGCTTCTATAACAAACCCGGCCGTCAGGGGTTTTTGTGAGCCATAACCCACTTCTACGCCGCTAATGCCTTTGACATTTATACTATTATACTCAATTGTTCCCTGGTCTGCTATCAATGCATACTGCCTGCCCCCGAACTCGCCTATTTCTACACCCACAATCTTTGTGTTATCCTTAGGCATCAGCACCGCGCTTCTGATCACCGCAATATTTCCTCCTGTAAGCGACTTGATCCCAGGTCCGCCCTTATCCGTGTACGTGGCACTGATTTGCATATCCTTTCCACCACTGACATCACCTGCCACAGGTATGATCTCACCTTCGGGCAAAAGTGTTTTTGCCGTAGCTGATGCGTGGAGCGACCTGATCCAGGAGACGATCTTTCGTGCATCCGCAGGCTTCAGGTCAGGATGCGCGGCCATCGCTGTTTCTCCCCACACGCCGCTTCCTCCCCTGATAATTTTGTTGACCAGGTATTGTTCCGCCCTGGGATCTTTGGCATATTTATCGGCCACTGCTGTTAATGCCGGACCAATAGACTTTTCGGCCACTTTGTGACAGGTCTTGCAGTCACTATTTTCAAACAATGCTTTTCCTTCCATCAAATTGCTCACGATCTGGTGCCCCACTACTTGCGCCTTATCAGGACCGCTAACATAATCCACTTTAACATATATACCCGCCGGATCAATGACCGCACCGTCTTCCTTATCGTTTACCGTGACCTTATATTTCACAGGCTTTCCCGGGAAATAGAAATTTGGATTATCCGGTAATTCAATACTTACCCTCGGTGTTTCGTTGCCTGCATAGATGGCTTTGGACTCACTTCTCGCAACGCCGCCTTTATCGTCTTTTACTTCTACATAGATTTCATAATCCCCCGCCTTATCAAAACGGTAACGCGTAACCGCTTCTTTGGTTTCTTTTACTTCTTTACCAAAATGCCAAACGTAACTAATAGAGTCCTTGTCAGGATCAGTTGATCCTTCTGCAGAAACATTCACTTCAAACGGTAAAGCACCCGTCATGTTATCTACCTTAATGGCGGCCTTAGGCACCCTGTTGCCACCGTTATAGTCAATTCGGGAGATGGCCGCATCAGCATTCCTGGTGAACCATCCTGTTCCATATTCCAGGATGTATATTTTACCATCGGGGCCCATCTCCATATCGATTGGAGAATTTAGTTTGAAGTCTTCAAAAATGGGCTCCATTTTTATAAAATCACCCTGCTCATTCATTGTCACTGCTTTCACCCATCCCCTGATCCAGTCATAGAACATGAGTTTACCCTGGTAATAATCAGGCATCCGTGTCTCTTTCGGATAAAATTCCGGATAATATACCGGGCCGGCCATTGCATTTCGTCCGCCTGTACCGAGTTCAGGAAAATCTGGAGACACGGCATAAGGATACCAGATAAATGGTCTTGCCACCGCAGGCAATTCTTTCAACCCTGTATTGTTATGTGAAGTATTGATAGGCTTTGCGGGATCAAATGCAGCACCCACAGCGCCGGTGGCATAATTGAATTCGCGATAAGGATAATTTTTTCCTACGAACAGCGGCCAGCCGAAATATCCCGCTTCACGCGCCTGGTTTAATTCGTCATAACCTCTCGGACCATGGGTTTCAAGGCTGTCATTCGAAGCATCCGGACCCACTTCACCCCAATATAAAAAACCGGTTTTTTTATCGACAGAAATGCGGTATGGATTTCGGTTACCCATGACGTATATCTCCGGCCTTGTGTTCGGCGTTCCTGGTTTGAAAAGATTGCCTTCCGGAATGGTATACGTACCGTCTTCTTTTATGTTGATGCGCATGATCTTTCCCCTCAGGTCATTAGAGTTGCCGGCACTTCTGCGCGCATCCCACTGCTCAAAACCCGGACGGTCGTCAAGCGGTGCATAACTATGCAATTTATAGGTTGATGAAGATGGCTGATCGAACGGCGTGCTATTATCTCCAGCAGAAACGTATAGGCTGCCATCCGGACCGAAAGCAATGGATCCGCCAGTGTGACAACAAATATTTCTCTGCGAATAAAATTGCAGGATCACTTTTTCTGATGCCAGGTCGAACTTACCATTGCTATATGTGAACCTCGACAACCTGTTCACCGATGTGTCCAAAGGTGAATAAAAAATGTACACGAAATTATTCTTAGCATAATTCGGATCCGCACTAAGGCCCAACACACCTTCTTCCGCATTTACACCAGGCACCGTAGCGTGATGATAAACATCAAGCTTAGCCAGTTCAGTTAATTTGTTTGTCGCATGATCTACCAATAAAATCTCTCCCTTACGCTGCACTACCAGGATATCAAGATTTGGCAAGATGGTCATTTCAGTGGGTTCATCAAACCCTGTAGTAAGCACCGTCTTAGAGAAACGGTCTGCATCAGGTGGATAAGCAGTCTTCGCTTTCGCATAGTCGAGTTCCTTATTGTCTCCGATAGCGTATTGGATACCGCCCAGCAAATGCGGGAGGTATTTAGCATCGCTATACAATTCTTTTGTGTGGCCCAGCTCTGTATAAAATGATCTACCTCCGTCATAGTCGTGATACCATGCCATAGGATGATAATCACCATTCTCTCCACCTGTATATGATTTTTCATCAATGGTCAACAGTACGTGCACTGCAGAATCACTTGGGGGAACACGGAAATTATACCACTCGTTGCTGAACTCCCAGGAATCTCCCAGGTGTTTTGTACTGGGATCAGTTTTATCGCGCACAACAATCTTAGCCGTTTGTTCTTTGGGGTGACTTTTGAAATAAGCTCCCACCAGTCCGCCATACCAGGGCCAGCCATACTCCGTATCGGAAGCAGAATGCACCCCCATGAAGCCACCGCCAGATTGAATATATCTTTCAAAGGCTGCCTGCTGTCGATGGTTCAGCACATTTCCCGTGGTATTCAAAAAAACTACGGCGCTGTAATTTTTCAGGGAGTCTTCATTGAAATAATCACTGCTTGTAGTGGTGTCGACCACAAATCCATTTTCCATGCCCAACTTCTGAATGGCTGCAACGCCTTCCGGGATCGACTGGTGGTAAAATTCTGCGGTCTTTGAGAAGACCAGTACATGCGGCGTAGTTTTCCTTTTTGATGCACAGCCGGCGATTCCTGATACGATAAGCAAGGCCGACAAAACCCAAACAAAAGATTTCATGAGATTATTTTTCATAATGAAGTTTGACCCAATGGCCATATGATAGATGCTAAATTAAATGTATCCTTTTGGTGAGTTTGCGGTTAGTCAAAAAAAAACACAGATTCCTCTGTGTCTTTTTCATGGGTTGCTGTCTTTTATAATTTCCTGATCCTGATATTGCGATACCAGACGAGGTTGCCATGATCCTGCAACGCCAGGTGGCCGTTCTTTATGGTGCCAAAATCAGGCATGCTTTTGAATTTTGAATTCGCGAGCATATTGCGCCAGTTATCATCCCACATGGTAGTGCTAACCACGTTAGTTCCATTTAGAAACAAATCCAGTTTGCCATGGTCAACCCTGATCTCTGCCTTATTCCATTGACCATAAGGCGTCACGGTTTCTTTTGAACAAGCGATAAGATCATAGAGATCACCGGCACGGTGCTTCGGGATCTTTGCGTCAGGATGCCCTGCATTATCCAGCACCTGCATTTCAGGGCCAGTGTTGAATGAATATTCGTATTTCTGATCCTCGGCTACATTAAAAATTAATCCGCTATTTCCGTTTTGCGAAATCTTCCATTCCAGGCTGAGGTGATAATTTTCAAACGTCTCATCAGTAACAATGTCTCCGCCGCCAATTCGTTTACCATCCTTCCGCGTCGTATCCAGGTACAAAATTCCATCTGCAGCTTTCCAGGCAGAAGCATCCGACCGATTATTGAAACTATGCCAGCCTTTTGTTGACACGCCATCGAACAATAATGTCCACCCCTGTGCTTTCTCATCAGCTGTTAATACATTATTTCCGGACACGGCTGTACCAGTTTGAGATTTGTTTGCCACCGGTGCGCTTGAATGACAGGCTCCAATCGACAAGGTAGCAGCAACAAACACCGGCAATAATATTTTCATGGATATGATTTATTTAATAGATAAAACATACTTCACCATAGCTTCTGCATCTCCCTGGGAAATATTAGGATGCGCTACCATTGGTATCTGACCCCATACCCCTGTTCCACCAGCAATAACCTTCCCGGCCAGTTGCTTTACATTGGCATCAGTATTAGGATATTTTTTTGCCACTTCAACGTATGCGGGTCCGATAAGTTTGTCTTTATCATGATGGCAGGTACGGCAGTCTGACGCTTCGATCAGTGCTTTTCCATCTTTTCCGCCGGCAGCAGCCATTGTTGTAGCTCCTGCCCTTGAAGTGTCAGACGAAGTAGCCGGTGTTTGAGGGTTACTGTTGGCCGGATCCGTTGTTTCACCACCAATCTGTGAGTTGCCGTTAGAATCGTTGTTGCTTATAGGTGTTGTGGCTTCAGTTGAGCTATTCCCTCCGCATGCATAACAAGCTGTTGCAATCGCCAGCGTAAAAAATACTTTCTTCATACAAGTTAAATTTTCGAAAATTAAAGTTAATACAAGGTAGGCAAGAAGGCTCGACCAGTGGTTAAATGCCTAATATTTTTTTATTGAGCACATCGTCACTTTCCGTTCCCGCAAAGTCGTCAAATGCCTTTTCTGTGACCCTTATGATATGGTTACGTATAAAAACCGCGCCTTCTCTTGCTCCGTCTTCCGGATGTTTAATGGCGCATTCCCATTCCATTACAGCCCATCCCTTATAGTTATATTGAGCAAGCTTGCTGAAAATGCTTTTGAAATCAACCTGTCCGTCGCCCAGCGAGCGGAACCTTCCCGCTCTTTCAAGCCAACCCTGGTAACCGCCATACACGCCTTGCTTTCCGGTCGGATTGAATTCAGCGTCTTTAACATGGAACATCCTAATCCGCTCATGATAATGATCAATGTAAGAGAGATAGTCGAGGCACTGCAGTACAAAATGACTTGGATCATACAACAGGCAGGCCCTCGAATGATTATTTACCTGCTGCAGGAACATTTCATAACTGATACCATCGTGAAGGTCTTCTCCGGGATGGATCTCATAGCAGAGGTCAACGCCACACTCATCGAACACATTCAGAATAGGCAACCATCGGTTGGCAAGTTCTTTGAATCCAGCTTCAACCAGTCCGGCCGGGCGCTGCGGCCATGGATAAACTGTGTGCCACAACAATGCCCCACTGAACGTGGCGTGCGCATTGAGGCCCAGGTTTTCTGAAGCCTTAGCAGCATATTTTAATTGTTGAACTGCCCATGCGGTGCGTTCTTTTGGCCGGCCCCGAAGTTCCTCCGGCGCAAAGCCATCAAACAATGCATCATAGGCTGGATTCACCGCTACGAGCTGACCCTGCAGGTGGGTACTGAGTTCAGTGATCCGAAGGCCGGTATCTTCTACAATACCCCGGATTTCATCTGCATAGGTTTTACTTTCAGCAGCCTTTTGAAGATCGATACACCTTGGATCCCAGGTAGGGATTTGCACGCCGGAAAATCCCAAGGACTCTGCCCACAAGCAGATGGATTGTAAATTATTGAACGGAGCCTGGTCGCCCATGAACTGTGCGAGAAAAATACCAGGACCTTTGAGGGTAGTCATGTTGGTTAAGTTTTGTTGAGCAATGCGATAATTGTATAATGCGATAATGCGGTAATGAATACAGCTTTTTAATGTGATATTGCGATAATGCGGCAATGCGGAACAATGTGAATGATCTTAATTACCACATTTCATTACCGCACTACCGCATTCACCACATTACCTAATTAGACAATGTGGTCAAACCACTTTTGCTCCGATTGACTGCTGGCGACCACATTGTCTATAAACGCCATTCCCCTGATGCCTTCATCAACCTGTGGGAAATCAAGCATTTCAGGTGTGGGTTGCGTACCATCAATCTTTGCAGATAGCGTCAGCGCAAAATTCCGGTAAATATTTCCGAAGGCTTCAAGATATCCTTCCGGATGCCCGCCCGGAGTTCTACAATTATGCGTGGCGAAGCTTGACAATCGGTCACCATAATTTCCACCTGCCCTCAATATCTGTGTGGGCTGATCCAGCCATTTAACCAGCATCGTATTGGGCTCGTGCTGCGCCCACTCAAGTCCGCCCTTCTCTCCATAAACACGGATCTTCAACGCATTTTCCTCGCCTGCCGCAACCTGAGAAGCCATCAGCACACCAGCAGCGCCGTTATCAAATTTCAACAATACATTCCCATCATCGTCCAATGCCCTTCCCTCTACCATAATATTCAGGTCGGCACAGATCTTTGTGATCTTTAATCCCGTAACATATTCCGCAAGATGCGCTGCATGCGTACCAATATCGCCCATACATCCGCTCTTCCCACTTTTTTTCGGATCTGTTCTCCAGGCAGCCTGCGCATTTCCCTCGCGCTCCGATAATTTACTCAGCCATCCCTGTGGATATTCAACCCACACTTTCCTGATCTTTCCCAACACATTATTCTTCACCATTTGCTTAGCCTGCTTCACCATCGGATAACCGGAGTAGGTGTGGGTCAGACAAAGTATCAACCCTGTCTCTTCCACCTTCTTTTTTAATTGCCTGGCCTCATCAATGGTAAACGTGATGGGCTTTTCAATCACTACATTGAACCCTTTGTCGAGCGCCATCATCGCGGGTGCGAAATGCGCAAAATTGGGTGTTACGATCGTAACAAAATCGATCCGCTGGTCTGCAGGAAGCTTCGATTCTTTTTCGAGCATCTCATCAAAGGTCACGTAGGTTCGCTCTTCCGGAAGGAATAAAATTTTGCCTGATTCCCTGGCAATGTCGGGATTAATGCTCAGTGCGCCACAGGACAATTCGATCAACCCGTCCATAAAAGCAGCGTGACGGTGAATGGCTCCGATGAAGGCATCCTTGCCCCCGCCAACCATTCCCATTCTAAGTTTACGGTTCATGGAAAAAATGTTTTGAAGATGATATGAGTAAGCTTAAGCGTCTAAAAATAATTAAAAATCGATTTTAGAATTAATTTTAATCAACTATCTTACCTGCCCTGTTGCTAACCGTCTTTTTATTCATACAACCTCAACCAAAACAACGATTGCTATGACAGGAACTATTGACCGTGGTAAATTATTCGTCGCCAGTTGCCTGGCACTCCTCGTTACCTCCCTTTCTTTTGGCATTCGCGCCGGTATCCTGAACCGCCTGGGGGTGGAGTTTCACCTCGACAATGCACAGCTGGGAACCATTGCTGCCACTGCATTCTGGGGATTTCCACTCGCCGTGATCATCGGCGGAATGATCGTGGATGTGATCGGCATGAAAAGGCTCCTGGTAATGGCCTTCCTGTTTCACCTGATCGGTATTGTACTCACCATATTTGCCAACGGATTCTGGTCGCTATTCTTGTCTACCTTGATGATCGGAATCGCCAACGGTACGGTTGAAGCAGCGTGCAATCCATTGGTTTCATCACTGTATCCCAACGACAAAACGACCAAGCTGAATCACTTTCACCTTTGGTTCCCCGGCGGAATATTTATTGGAACACTGCTGGTATTCTTTCTCGACAAAGCTGGTGCAAGCTGGCAAATGGAAGTAGGCATTATGCTGATCCCTACATTAATATATGGCTACCTGTTTTCTAAACTTAGCTTTCCTGTTACTGAAAGGGTTGCTGCAGGTGTGTCAACCGGTGATATGTATAAATCGCTACTGAATCCCCTTTTTCTATTTATGATCATATGTATGTTTGGTACCGCGGTAACAGAATTATTTACAGGTCAGTGGATCGAAGTGCTGTTGAAAAATGTTACCGATAACGCATTATTGATCTTAACCGTTACAACAGGAGTCATGGTTGTCGGGCGGGGCTTTGCGGAACCGATGGTACACAAATTATCGCCACAGGGCGTGTTGCTGATCTCAGCAATATTATCTGCAGTGGGCATTTACCTGCTCGGGCATACGACCGGAAATATGATCTTCTTCGGTGCCCTCGTTTTTGGTATGGGTGTATGTTATTTCTGGCCCACCATGCTTGGCTTTGTAGCGGAGAACCTGCCGCGTACAGGCGCAGTTGGACTGAATCTCATGGGCGGTGCGGGAATGTTTGCCGTATCGGTTTACATGATGTTTATGACAGGCTTCTACGACAATAAAATATTAGCTAAACTTCCTGCAGACGCCACACTGGATGCTTACCGGTCGGCCGCACCGGGTACAGAAATGGCCAATGCTTATGGCAGTGCAAGATCCGCAGCAGGCCCTGAGATACTGAATGCCACGCTGATCATACCCATCATTTTATCGGTGGCTTTTGCCGGTCTGTTTATATACATGAAAGGCCGCGCTAAACCAGCTATGTTGAGTTCTGTTCAACATTAATGTCAACAAAAATTAACATTACCACTGATTAATAAATACCTGTTCAGCGGTAATTTTTTGCTTTGCGTATGCGATCAATTCGTAAATTACCAATCAACTATTGATTATGTCTAAAGACCAGTCTAGGCGCCTCGCTATTAAAAATCTGATGATGGGTTCTGTTGCCGTTGGCGCATTATCTTCTTTCGCTGAAACTTCACCTTCCATTAAAATGCCTGAGAAATTAAAGGGTAATATCAATCACGCGGTTTGTCGCTGGTGCTACCAGGCTATTCCCCTGGAAGATTTGTGCAAGTCTGCACAGAAAATCGGCATCAAAGGAATTGACCTGGTGGGTCCGGCCGACTGGCCCATGCTTAAAAAGTATGGCCTGTTTTCGTCGATGTGCAATGGTGCAGAGATCAATTTAGTAGATGGATGGAATGATAAGAAATTCCATGCGCAACTGATAAAGAATTATTCCGAAATGATCCCGAAGGTTGCTAAGGAAGGATATAAAAACCTCATCTGTTTCAGCGGAAGCAGAAGGGGGATCGATGATGAGACCGGCTGGAACAATTGTGTGGAGGGACTAAAACAGATCATGCCACTGGCAGAACAAAATAATGTGATCATCGTTATGGAATTGCTGAACAGCAGGGTAGACCATAAAGACTACCAGTGTGATAAAACAGCATGGGGTGTAGAGTTGGCCAAACGTTTAGGATCACCCAATTTCAAATTGCTGTACGACATCTACCATATGCAGATCGATGAAGGGGATGTGATCAGGAGAATTCGTGAAAATCATCAATATATCACCCACTACCACACCGGTGGTGTGCCCGGAAGGA
>JANMMA010000394.1:0-2360 GCA_031372815.1 Sphingobacteriales bacterium | reverse complement strand
GTTTTGACGTTATCCCAGCAAATTAAGTTCTTTACTGTGTTGGCTTTACTTTGTCTCTGGCAGGTTACATAAGCAGCTTTTACATTATCAATACTTACATTTTCCACATGGATGTTTTCAGCGTTAAGCGTTATGCCGTTTTGAGAAAGACATATGCCAGCAGTAAAGCCCCTGATCCGGCAGTCTTTGATGAGAATGCCCGAACTTCCAGAAGTGGTCCCTCTGTGAAATGGATCGATAGAGATTCCAGTGTAAACAGAAAAGCGGGTATCTTCGCCAACACCCATACCGTATATAACAAGCCCTTTAATGAGTGAGGATCGCGCGAGTTGATAACCAATAGCGAACCCTCGTGAAAACGTACACACGATTTTAGCCTCCTGAGTCTCAATATTAAAGTGGGCCGCGTCATTACCGAGAAGGTTAAGTGAAACGAACCTACCTGAATCCTCCACCAATAACGGCTTGCTTATTTCATATTGGCCTTTTTGAAAGTATAGATTTTTGATAATGTTTTTAATGCAGTATTTGATTTTCGCCTGAAGGTTAGGGTAGTCATCGCCAGGTACAGGAGCAACGGTGGTTTAATTTACCTGAGAGAATCCCACGAGTGATAGCAGAATAAATACTATCGTAATTAGTTTTCTCATATTGTTCCTGACGTGCGTCTCCGCGTCTCAAGGATCGGTAAAATTACTTCCCAAAAGCATAACGGATACCAAGTCCACCCCAGTTGCCCACAAATCCGCGATTATCGCCGAATTCGAAAGATGGCTGCCAGTCTATCGATACATTGATAGGTGCTTTATTAAATTTAAAGTCGAGACCCAGCACACCGTCGATGCCAAAGAACGTCTCGTTACCGTAATAGTCAGGATCTTTTTTATAATCATAAAAACCTATGTGGGCACCTGGACCAATATACCATTTCAACCCCGGCGCACCACTGATATCTCCATGAATTTCGTAAAGTCCAGTAATCCTGACGCCGTTGTCGTTGAAATAGAATATTCCTTCCAGGGCAGCATTAGGTTTTACAAAATGCTTCAGGGTTATTCCTGCACCGTCCCAGATCTTCACACCAATGGCTGTTTTATAGGTACGGCCAAGACTTTGGGCATTTACGGAAAACATGAGACCGGAAGCAATGACCAACAACATAAGTTTCTTCATAAAATTATTTTTTAGCCGCTGGATTATTAACCATAATTGATTTTTAATCACAGCAAAAATGCAGTAAAAAATCGGCTATACGAGGCCTTTACATACAGCTATATTCAGGCTACTCAAAACTTATACCAAAGAGAGCAATAAAGAATAAAAAAAAGAAAAAATCAGGAACTGAGCAAATTTTTCAACGATTCAATCAGGCTTTTATCGTTGGGAAGCATTGCCTTTTCAAGGGCCATATTCATCGGGACAGCCGGGAGGTTTAATGCACCGATGACTTCAACAGGTGCATCGAGAGATTGAAAACAATTTTTTGATATTCGGTAAGCAAGCGCTTCAGCAAATGAGTTCAACTGCTGTTCTTCGGTGAGTACAATACACTTTCCATGCTTACTAACGGTATTGAATACGGTTTCTTCGTCCAGCGGAAAAAGTGTACGAAGATCAATCACTTCAACTTTTCCTTTTACAGCGTTTGCCGCTTTAAGTGCCCAGTATACACCCATGCCGTACGTGATGATACAACAGCTTTCACCTTTGCGGATTGCTGAAGCATCTGCTTCCAAAGCAACACTGGCTTTACCCAGCGGGAGAATATAATCCCTCGAAGGTTCTGGTCTCCTGGCGTATTCTGTTCCAGGTACTTTACTCCAGTAAAGCCCTTTATGCTCTAGCATCAATACCGGATTTGGATCAAGGAAAGCCGCCTTCATCAGACCTTTCATATCCGCAGCATTGGAAGGGTATGCAATTTTAATACCTTTTACAGACAACAATGTTGTTTCCACCGAACCACTGTGATAAGGCCCTCCCCCACCATAAGCGCCTACAGGTACCCGAATGAGTGTCTGGATAGGAAATTTACCATTAGAGAGATAACAGGATTTTGATATTTCGGACACCAATTGATTGAACCCGGGATAGATGTAATCTCCAAACTGAATTTCAACGATAGGTTTCACACCCGTCGCACTGAGACCGGCTGTAGAACCAATGATATATGCTTCCTGAATAGCCGTATTAAAAACCCTATGGTCGCCAAACTGTTCGGCCAGTGTAGCTGCTTCACGAAAAACACCACCCAGCCTTCTGCCTACATCCTGTCCATACAATATCGCCTCAGGAAAGTCTTCCATAATTTCCCTGATAGCATAGAGTGCAGCATCAACCATCATAATTTTAGCGGCGCC
>JANMMA010000370.1:0-5898 GCA_031372815.1 Sphingobacteriales bacterium | reverse complement strand
ACGATAAACTGATCTGGGTCTGCGGTACCAGGGGCAGCGTGGGTAAGTCGACTGATGGCGGCAAAACCTGGAGATGGTTCCAGGTAAAGGGATATGAAACCAATGATTTCAGGGATATAGAAGCTTTCGATGAAAAGACAGCAGTCATCATGGCGGTTGGCGAACCGGGGTTTATACTAAAAACATTTAACGGCGGGGAAAGTTGGAAAACTGTGTATGCCGACAGTACCAAAGGTATTTTCCTCGATGCGATGGAATTCTGGGATAATGGTAACGGGATTGTTGTAGGGGATCCCATTGATGGATTTGTTTATGTGGCCAGGACGGATGATTTTGGAACCAGTTGGGACAGATACCTGTCAAAAAAAATGACCAGAGCTGAACCGGGGGAGGCATTATTTGCAGCCAGCGGCACCAATATCCGCAAACTTTCCAATATAGAAGCCCTTGTGGTGACTGGTGGTGCAAGGTCACGGTTACTAATACACGAAAAGTGGATCAGTCTGCCGATATCACAGGGAACCCAAACAACGGGAGCATTCTCCGTTGCCATCTGGAACGTTCCCCCGCGCAAGTCCAATATCGTTATTGTAGGCGGTGACTATGCCAACGATACCATGGACGTCAGGAACTGTATATGGAGTAATGATATGGGTAAAACATGGAATAGTCCGCTTAGGCCTCCACATGGTTTCCGTTCCTGTGTAGAGTTTATCAATGCAGATAAACTTATTGCCTGTGGCACCTCAGGTGTAGATATATCCATCGATGGGGGGAAAAAATGGACACTGATCAGTCGCGAAAGTTTTCACGTTTGCCGAAAAGCAAAAAAAGGATCCAGTGTTTATTTAGCCGGTGAGAACGGACGGATAGCAAAATTAAAATAGTATCACCGCAACTGAACATGTTGGCTGATCCCTGATTTTAGCCAGGTCCATCTTTCAGTTTAATTTATCTGCCCGCCTGAGGATTGTTTATCCTGCCCATTACAAACCCTTGTACAACATTCAACAACGTCAAGTAAATCCCTCCGGACTAATGATATACATTCCTCCAAAAGAATAATTAAACATTTGTTTAATTTTAAACAATCGTTTAATTTTGCCCGACGTGATCACAAAACCTGATAAAAAAGAACACATCATAGCGGCAGCAGAAAAACTCTTTGCCATGAGGGGTTATGATGCCACTTCGGTGCGTGATATATGCCATGAGGCAGACGTAAACGTGGCCATGGTGAACTATTACTTTGGCAGTAAGGAGGGTATGTTTCGTGAAATGGTAGAGCAGAAAGCTTCATTTATGCGGGGTAAGTTACAAGCATTAATCGCCGATAAGTCGCTGACTTCGATCCGCAAAATGGAGATAGCGATTGAGCACCAGGTGAACAGGATGTTTTTACACAAACCGTTCACTATGGTGGTGATCCGTGAAATGAGCAAGGACAGGGGTGTGGCGCAGCGCGACATGCTTCAGGAATTATTCATCCCCAACATGAAACTCTTGCGTAGCATTATTAACCAGGGCATACGTTCTGCTGAATTCAGAAAAGTTGATATTGAATTGACAATAGCTACCATTATCGGTGCGATATGGAACATTATCAGCACGGGAGACATGATGATTGCCAGTGTTAGCCGGTCTGCCTCCGCAGCAGATCCTGAGGCCCTGAAACAAAGGTTAATCAGACATCTCCATCAACTTATCAGACATCATTTATTAATTGAAGCAAATGGAACCAAAAGTTAAAAAGAACATCCCCAAATTCATTATCCTGGGAGTCATTTTCGTCAGTGTCTTCCTTTTTGGATGGAAAAAAATCAGCTACTCCATCAGTCATGAATCAACCGATAATGCCCAGGTGGAAACGTTGCTAGTGCCCGTGCTGCCAAGAGTTTCAGGATATGTGAAAGAAATCCGTGTGAAGGATTTCGACTCGGTAAGGACGGGTCAGCTCGTGGCCAGGCTTGATGATGCCGAATTGCAATCCATGCTCACGCAGATGCGTGCAGATTATGCATCTGCAGAGGCTGACCTTGCCAATGCTAAAGCTTCTTTGAATAACGCGATGGTTTCTCTCAGGGTGAACCGGGGAAACATTGAACTGAACAATATCAGGGTAGCGAAAGCACAAAAAGATTTCAACCGCGATAATAACCTGATCGCAGAACAGGCGATTACGCAAAGGCAACTCGATGATTCAAAATTTGGTGTGGAATCTGCATCAAAGCAGCTTGACAACAGCCGCAGCGACCTCGCTGCTGCGGAAAGCCGTATCGGAGTTTTGCAGGCTTCAGTGAAAAAAGCGGAAGCAGCCCTTGAATCAAAACAAGCGCAGATCGACCAACAGTTATTGAAAATCAGTTACACCAGTATTTATGCTCCGTTGAGCGGCAAAATTGGAAAGAAAAATATTTCCGAAGGTCAGTATGTGCAGGCAGGAGCACCTTTGTTTACCATTGTTAACGATACTACTTACTGGATCATTGCCAATTTTAAGGAAAGCCAGATCAGGAAACTTCATCCGGGTATGCAGGTTGATATTGAGCTTGACGCTTATCCCAAACTACATATAAAGGGGGATGTGGAAACCCTAAGCGATGCGACAGGTGCAAGGTTTGCATTAATACCGCCGGATAATGCAAGTGGAAATTTTGTAAAAGTGACGCAGCGGATTCCGGTACGTATCAATATTGCTGAAACAGCTAAATACCGGGATATCCTCAGGGCTGGCCTAAGTGCCAGTATAAGTATTCCCATCAATCAATAAAAGGTCAGCATGTCGAGCCCAAAAGGTTTTGCAAAATTCATCATCGTACTCACAACAGTCACTGCTGCTGTCATGGAGCTGGTGGATACATCCATCGTTAACGTGGGGCTCAATGAAATGGCGGGCAGTCTTGGTGCTACCATAGAAGACATAAGCTGGGTCATTACTTCTTATGCTATTGCCAATGTGATCATTATTCCAATGACCGGTTTTTTGGCGGAATATTTTGGACGAAAAAATTACTATGTCTTTTCAATGGTCCTCTTCACTGTTGCATCTTATTTGTGTGCGCAGAGCGGAAGCCTGACAGAAGTAATCATATGGCGTTTTATACAAGGTGTGGGAGGTGGAGCATTATTATCTACTTCACAAGGTATTTTATTTGATGCCTTTAAGCCTGAAGACAGGCCGATAGCTGCAGGATTGTTTGGTATGGGTATTGTTTTAGGACCAACACTGGGTCCCACCATCGGCGGCTATTTGATCGAACACTATTCCTGGCACATGATGTTCCTGGTCAATATTCCTATCGGAATTATAGCCACCATTCTGTCAATTACATTCATCGATAAAAAAGAAGGAGAAGGGTCGAGGAAGTCTGGTATCACGATCGACTACTGGGGTATACTGTTGCTGATGGCCGGCATCGGCTGTATGCAGTTTGTATTGGAACGCGGTGAATCGGAGGACTGGCTCGCAAGCAACACCATCCGTATAACAGGTGTCATTGCACTGGTAGGTGTGATTGGGTTCATCTACCGTGAACTGACTACTGAACATCCTGTGGTTAACCTGCATATCATGCGTAACCGCAGTTTTGGGTTTACCACAATATTTACTTTTGTTGCCGGGCTCGGACTGTTCACTTCAGTATTTGTATATCCTGTAATGGCGCAGCGTGTAATGGGATATTCAGCATTGGAAACCGGTTTGTCACTGTTGCCTCCTACCCTCGCAGGCGTACTTATGATGCCGATAATCGGAAGATTAATGAGTAAAGGCGTTTCGCCTCTTCCATTTACCATAGTAGGATTTATCTTGTTTGCCATATACGCTTTCATGAGTGCTTCGGTTAGCCCGGATGTAGGACGGTGGGCTTTTTTTGTTCCTTTACTGGTCCGGGCATTTGGCATTTCCATGTCGCAATTGCCGTTGATCAACCAGGCTGTAGCCGGACTTCAGCCAAAGGATTATCCTTCGGGCATAGCCCTGAACAATATGATCCGGCAGATAGGTGGTGCATTTGGTATTGCAATGGCCAACAATTACATCAGTATTCAGCATGCGCAACACCGTTCAGACATCGTATCTAAAATGTACGAGGGTTCGCCAGCCCTTACGGAAAGAATACAGCAGCTTACACAAATGTTTATAGCAAAAACCGGTGATGCTGCCACCGCAACAGAAAAAGCGTACAAGGTAATTGACCTCGCAGTGGATAAGCAGTCTTTCTTCCTGGCTTACCAGGATACGTTCAGGCTGGTTGGAATATTTTTTATTGCGGTACTTCCACTCGCCTTCTTTCTTAAAGTAAAAAAGAAACCCATTGTTGATTCCAAAGCTGTAAAAGAAGCTATGGAAGCAGCGCACTAATAAACCTAACACGATGAAAAAACTGATCTTCTCAGTACTGATGATAGTATATGGGGTATCCGTATCTGCGCAGCAGAACCCCATCACTGACACTACATTAAAGTCGCTGATCCAAAAGGCAGTAGCGAATTTCCCCCGCATCCGGGAACTCCAGGAACAGCTCCTTGTCAGCGATGTTAAATCGCAAATTTTGCGAAGTAATTATCAGCCTACATTGTCGGGCGATGCATCATATAGATTTATGGCACCTTCCCCGGCAATTTCTTTCAACGGAAAAGATATCAGGTTTCAGCCCTATAACAACTACACCGCAGGGCTAACCGTAAATCAAATGGTATATGATTTTGGCAAAACGCGCACCCAGCTCGATAGAAATAATATAGAACAGTCGCTCACGCAGGACAACATCGACAATAATAAGAACTCCATCGCCTACCTGGTAACGCAGGTGTACTATAATATTCTTTTTACCGCCAATGCCATTCGGGTGCAGGAAGATCAACTTAAGACCCTGAAAGAAAACGAACGTATTATCAAGGCAAAACTAAAAAATGGTGATGCCATAGAGTATGATCTGTTAACCACACAGGTAAGGACATCAAATTCGGACAACGTCCTGAAAGAATTGCAGGGTAACCAGGAAAAAAACTTTATTTCGCTGGAATGGCTTACTGGAACGAACATTGAGGACAACGTTGGGGGCAGTTCTTTTGAAGAGAACATTCCCCTTCTTACCACTGCAGGTAACTGGAAAAACAATAACCCTGAAGCCAAACTTATTAACAGGAGGATGGAATTACTCGATTACGATCGTCAGCTCGCGATGGTGAATAACCGCCCTTCGATCTTTGCTTCTGCAAATGGTGGAGTCAGGAATGGTATACAACCTGAGATCAACCAGATAAAGCTCGCAGGTGGCGCAGGCGTTGGCATAAACGTCCCGATATTCTCTGCCTCGCGTCCAAAACTTCAGCAGAAATTAACTGATGTACAATTACAAACAGCGAAGTTATCACTGAACACTTTAGAAGCCTCGATAAATAAAGATCTGGCCAGCGTTCAGCAGGATTACAAGACACTTGCACAAAAGCTGGAGAACAGCAAGCTAACGGTGCAACAGGCTAACAGAGCTTACAGCCTGGCCCAGACAAGATATAAGGAAGGGCTTATTACGAATGTGGAGCTGATCCTGATTCAGTCCAGTGTGGAAGACGCCGACTTAAGTGTGCTGCGATACAGGTTTCTGATGTTAATGGATAAGTTGGAAAGCCATAAGATTGTGGGTACTAAACTTTACGAGTAAACGAAAATAGACCGCGAACGGTGTAAACAAAAAAGATGCAACGTAATCGTGGATCTTTTTTCAGTGAAGTCAATATTTACTTTTAATTGGATATCGTTTGGCTAACGTTTCTGAAGTCCACGGGTACCAGTTTACTTACACCAGCCTCCTGCATGGTAACACCATAAATGATGTCTACGGTAGACATGGTCATTTTGTTGTGTGTTACAATGATGAACTGAGACTCCTTGCT
>JANMMA010000353.1:0-8268 GCA_031372815.1 Sphingobacteriales bacterium | reverse complement strand
ATTAAATTCAATTTCTGGCAGAATGAAGTTCCAGGAACAGTCTTATTCAGAAATAGAAAGAATGGTTCGTGACAAAGCAAAACTTCTTGCCTCAACGCCGGCGATTCAACCTGTCAGCAACAAAGATCTTACCCGGGTCGCATCCGGTTATGGAAGCCGTATTGACCCAGTGTATAAAACCGTTAAATTTCATGCGGGCTTGGATTTTGCTGCACCACAGGGAACACCTATTTATGCAACGGCAGATGGACGGGTTACCACCGCCGGAAACCTTGGTAATGGATACGGTAATCATGTAGAAATCAATCATGGCTATGGATACGAGACGCTATACGGCCACATGGTTCGAGTAAAGGTGAGGGTTGGACAAACGGTAAAACGAGGAGAAGTGATAGGATGGGTTGGAAGCACAGGTAAATCTACAGGACCACATTTACACTATGAAGTTCATAAAGGAGGCAAACCAATAGATCCGATATACTTCTTTTATAATGATCTCACACCTGAACAATATCAGCAGATATTAAAACTTGCAGCATCGAGCAATCAAAGCTTTGATTAAGATGTGTTGATGTGTTAGTGCGGAAATGTGGTGATGATTAAATCCACATTGCGCAAATAAAAACGTGCATAATTTCCCGCACGCAGTTTGCTTTATAGGACTAAATTGCACCGATGCCGGAACAATTGGATTTATTTTCAAGTATAGCAGCACAGGAACCCAGCACTGTCCATCAGGCTTCAGCGATGCTACTGGAACGCAGGTTGAAACCACCAGCGGTCATCATGCAAAACCAGGGTCCTGATATTGTGATGCCGAAATGGAAAGAAGAAGTTGCAGTACCTGCAAATGAGTTAGTTGAAAGTACTGCTCTTGAGCTGGTTGAAGAAAAGGCAGTTGAGCCGCTTGGAAATAACGCTGCCCTTGGGCTGGATGCAGTAATCGCAAATGAAGTAGTTGAGCAGGAAGAATTTGTTGATGTGAGTATGGAATCCATGGATAAGATTGAAGAGAAGAATACTGATAGTGACGTTATAGCTGAATCAATTACAGAAAATAAGATTGGTGATGAGGCAATTAATATTCTACCCGAAATCACTCCTGCGACTATAGTTCCTATTTCTGAACCCATTGCGATCATTGCTGTTAAACCTATTGAGGAAGAAAAAGCTAAATCAGCGAGAGGAAGAAAATCCATAAAGGAAATGAGCATGGAAGCAGATCTGCCAGAAATTCCCGAGGACGAAAAATTATTCAGTAAGCAATATTATGGCATTGGTGAAGTGGCCACGATGTTCCATGTCAATGCTTCCCTGTTGCGTTATTGGGAAACCGAATTTGATGTGCTGAAACCAAAGAAGAATGGCAAGGGCGACAGGTTTTTCAGACCTGAAGACATCAAGAATCTTCAAATCATACATCACCTCCTCCGTCAGAAAAAATTCACCATCCAGGGTGCGAAAGACTATCTCAAAAATAACAAGCAATCAAAAGAGAAGTTTGAAATGGTTAAACAATTGCAACAGCTTAAGTCGTTCCTCCTTGAGATGAAGGCCGGTCTCTGACGATTCGAATCTCATTGCCCTTTAGCGTCACAGGTGATGTTTCCATAAGTTTCATAATCTGAAAATTAATCTCCTGCTTCATCTGATTAAACTCCTGTATTCCAATCGATACAGTGAAGTATTCTACTGATAATATATAGGACTGCTGCGCTATGTCGCTAAGTAACACAGTACTTTCTGTGATAAAACGGTGCTGAAGTATTTTCTTTATACCTTCCTGGAATTGCACTACTGCATCAGCATTATTTCTAAGGTCAAGTTCTAGTCTTAATTCTGCCCTCCGGTGGGTCCGCAGGCTCAAATTATCTACTATGCTATCAACCATTTGTTTATTGGGTACGGTGACATAAGTTTTTTCGGTGGTCCTGATCCGGGTACTTCTCAATCCGATACGTTCTACTACTCCGGTGATATTATTGACCTTTAAAAGATCCCCCGTAGTAAAAGGTTTGTCAAAAAATATGATGAAAGAAGCAATAAGGTTTTCAATACTCTCCCTCGCGGCCAACGCAATGGCAGCACCTACTATACTCAGGCCGGCAAGTATTTGTGATATTTCCCTGTTGAATACGAACTTCAGCAGGGTAAGGATACCGATGATAACCAAAACAACTTTTAGAAAATCTTTGAAGAAAAGTATGAGTTGATTGTCTTCCTGCCCTTCCGTCTTGTCGGCCCTCTTTTCAAGCACCAGCGTCATATAGTCAATAACACGAAGCAACATCAGGAAGAATGAAATAATAAGGACAGCTTCGGCGATTTCTATTAAGAATATCTGGGTATTGGTGCGGTAAAAATTTACCAGAATCAACTTAGGGAAAATAAGGCTCTGAAGTGCAAAAAAAGTAATGAGCATGAACAGGAATATCTCCACAGGACCACGTACAAGGTCCAGGAAAGCTTTCCTTTCTATGATTCGGCCCATTTTTTTCATGGTCCACAAAAAAGCGTAAGCCAGGTAAATTCCAACAAATTTTTTCAAGAGATAAGCAACCAGGATAACAGCTCCTACCACGGCATATTGCCTGACTGTGTTATCAAGAATAACATGGTCCCAGAATTGATCCATTTGATAAAGTTAACAGCTAAACAATAAGGGAAACCGAATGCTAAAAATATCTATACAGCGAAACTCCGTTTTCACGAAGAACATATATTCCAAGAGGCGTGATCTTAAGGCGTTGGGCTTGTTGTATGTGTAGTGGCAATGCGGTTTCCTTCATTTGTAAAGTTCCGGTTGTATAGGTCATTAGTTTATTGGCAACGGTACCCACAACGGTATTGCCCAGGACTTGCACATTGTCCCAGTTGAGTATGGTAATTTTGGTTTTCAGGGACCCATAGTAGTCGAATACAAACATACCCTGCAGCGGATCATATAAGTACACAAAACCATTCTGGTCAAATATCTGGGTAGGCATTGGAGCGTCACCCAATGCAATGCGCAAGTCGGAAGTTTCGCTAAGTACCTTTCCATCTTCCCCGATTTTTTTCAATGAGCTCTGCTGTTCGTCAAACACCCAGATATTATTGTCGTACGATGTTGCCACAGCTTTAACCTGCTGAATGTTACGGGCCCGGAGATCAATAACATTAACGGTATTTAGCAGGCGGTCAAGCACCACTACCATGCGGTAATCTTTATAGAACAATAATGTTTTCAGCGGATTTACAGCATTGATGGAGTGCAATTTCCCAAACCGTTTAACGTCATTATATACTCCCATGGAGTCACCCTTAGGACTAAGTTTTTTCAACTGGTTATCGGTGGTGATGAGGTATAAATTGCCCAGGTTGTCGGCAGTGAATGTCGAATACTGTCCGGGTATCTCACGCAACAATGCAAAAGAGCTATCCTGGCTTGCGCCAATAAGTGGAAAAAAGAACCATAACAAACATGCGATATGCCTTAGCAATAATCGGTGGTGTCGCTGAAGCGCCAATGTTTGTTTGAATAATCTCACGATGTAAAATATTTAAGCTCCAATTGATGCCCGTCGAATACAGCATAACTATTATAACTGATCCAGTCCCCCAGGTTGATATATCGACTTCTGTCGTTCAGCATATGATCAATCGGAAGGTGTCTGTGGCCAAAAATAAAATAATCGTAGTATGAGGTCTTCAGCAATTCACGACAGTATACGATCAGCCACTCTTTGTCTTCACCCAAAAATTTTTCATCACTACCACCCGTTATCGATCGGCTTCCTTTGCTGGAGTAATGGGCCAGTCCCATGCCGATAAATGGAGGGATTATACCAAACAGGAATTTACACACTGGATTCCTGAAAATTTTCTTAAGAAATTTATATCCATGGTCCCCCGGACCCAGACCATCGCCATGTCCTACGAGAAATTTCTTTTTGTTGAACTCAAATTCACGCGGTTCGTGAAATACAGGAATATTGAGTTCATGTTCAAAATACCCATCCATCCACATATCATGATTGCCCACGAAAAAATGAATCGGAATTCCGGAGTCAGTAATTTCTGCCAGCTTGCCTAGTAACCTGACAAATCCTTTAGGGATCACTTTTTTGTATTCAAACCAGAAGTCGAAAAGGTCGCCAACGATAAAAATTTCCGCAGCGTCAATTTTCGCAATGTCCAGGAAACGTATCACCGCTTTCTCCCTTACCAGGCTGCTGGCATGATCGGGCACACCAAGGTGAAAATCAGATAAAAAATATATTTTTTTGCCGGGCGGGATCTCCATTTGCTCTTTATACCGTGTAAATTTATTGATCTGCCAGCAAACAGTAAACTTCTTTTGGACCGTGCACGCCTACCACAAGGGTTTTTTCGATATCTGCTGTTCTACTCGGACCTGTTGCGAAAGTGATCATGGAAGGAATATGTAGCCCATATTTTTCTTTCAGGAATTGCATGGCTTCGTCAATATCATAAACGACCTGAGATGATTCGGCAATACACACATGTACCGGAGCATACACCGAGGCTGTACGTCCTTCCGGCTGGGCTGAACTCAATACGATTGTGCCTGTCCGGGCAATTAAGAGTTCACATGTTGTAAACGCAACGTCGCATTGCGCAAGGCTTTTGGTCGTAAATCTTCCAAATCCGTTTTTTTGCAGCAAGTATTTCAATCCATCTTCTGCACAATAGATCTCTTTCCATTGTTGTTGCCTTATGATGTCTTCCAACTGGGAAACGAGTTCTTTGTGATCGGGGAAATAAGCGAATTTTCCCAATAGCCGGGTAAATTCTTCCGCAAACATTACTGCTAAGTCATCAGAGGGAGGATGATATACATTGCTGTTTCCTTCAGACCGTGTAAAAGGTAAAGGCACTGGAGTTTCCAGTGCCTTTCTTATTTTTTTCAGAATGTTTTCTTTGCCCGAAGCGTTACCCATTATACTGTGATATTTTCATTTTCAGTATTGGTAGAATTGGTGGTAAGTTCACCGATATTGGCAGGTGTAACAGGTGGAGTATCCTCAAGAAATACCTTTTTTTCTTCATAAGGCCGCTTCCCGATGATATTTTCAACATCCTGCTGGTGCAATACTTCTCTATCGAGCAAAGCTTGTGCAAGATCATCAACTTCTTTTCTTTTTTCCCTTAGCAATGCCTTTGTACGCTCATAGGCCTGCTCAACCAGGATCCTGACCTCATTGTCGATCAGCTTTCCTGTTTCTTCACTATATGGTTTAGTAAAAGTATTTTCCTGTTGTGGATCGTAAAAACTGATGTTGCCCACTTTTTCGTTCATACCATAAACGGTAACCATTGCATATGAAATCTTGGTTACCTGTTGAAGGTCATTCTGTGCACCAGTGGAAATTTTGCCAAAGAAAATTTCTTCGCTGGCCCTTCCGCCTAAGGTCATGCACATCTGGTCCATCAATTGGTCAGTATTGTAAAGGTACTGTTCCTTAGGAGTGTATTGAGCATAGCCCAACGCCGTAACACCTCGGGGTACGATGGTTACTTTTAACAATGGATAAGCATGTTCCAGGAACCATCCACAAACAGCGTGTCCTGCTTCATGGTATGCAATGATTTTTTTCTCTTCAGGAGAAATAATCTTGTTCTTCTTTTCAAGTCCACCAATAACCCTGTCGATGGCATCCTGGAAATCATCCATTTCCACTTGCGATTTACCTTTTCGGGCCGCAATAAGGGCCGCCTCATTACATACGTTGGCAATATCTGCACCGGCAAATCCTGGTGTAAGTTCAGCCAGTTTGTAAATATTAAGGTTGTTAGATTTTTTGATAGGCATGAGGTGAACGTGGAAGATGGCTTCACGTCCTTTGAGGTCAGGCTTATCAATACTAATCTGCCTGTCGAACCTTCCTGGTCTCAGCAACGCACTATCGAGTACGTCTGGCCTGTTGGTTGCAGCCAGGATAATAATACCACTATCGCCACCAAATCCATCCATCTCTACGAGCAACTGGTTCAGGGTATTTTCCCTTTCATCATTGCTCATCATCATATTCTTACCGCGGGCCCGTCCAATAGCATCAATTTCATCAATGAAAATAATACAGGGTGCTTTTTCCCTGGCCTGTTTGAACAGGTCACGCACACGGCTTGCGCCCACACCTACGAAGAGTTCAACGAAATCTGAGCCCGACAATGAGAAGAAGGGCACCTGGGCTTCACCTGCCATTGCTTTAGCAAGCAGTGTTTTACCGGTACCCGGAGGGCCTACCAGAAGTGCTCCTTTAGGTATCTTTCCACCAAGGGCCGTATATTTTTTAGGGTTCTTGAGGAAATCTACGATCTCCATCACCTCCTGCTTCGCTTCATCCAGACCGGCAACATCATGAAAGGTAATGTTCACCTTAGTGCCTTTGTCGAACAGCTGTGCCTTAGATTTACCAATGTTGAAGATACCGCCTGGTCCGCCTCCGCTTCCTGGTCCGCCTACTTTGCGCATCATCAGCACAAACAGCAGAGCAAACATAAGCAGCGGGAACAACAAGTTGATAAACGGTCCGAACCATTCGGGATCATTTACCGGTGCTACCGGTACTGCTTTCACTTCCGGATGGATCTTGAAATATTCATCCAGGTTTTCCTGGTAATCTGCCACCTTAGAATAAGTGAACTGAAAATGTGGTGCCTCTTTGGAATTGTATACATAGGTCCATTTATCGCCAAGAAGCTCTTTATAATAGGCTTTATTAAGGGCATCTTTTTTGATGAATACCCTGACAATATTTTTATTCATCACAGGTTCAACTTTCTCAACATCATTATTGGACAGCATTTCCTGCCTGAACTTCAATTCAGTGATATCTCGAGCATCAGGGGTAACACCCCTCAGAACCTGGTAACCGATAAGAAAAATGGCAACTATAGCATAAATCCAGTAAATACTGAATTTGGGGCCTTTTCTAAAAGCTCCTTTATCCTCACCATTGTCTAAACCTTTCCTGGAATCTTTTTTATAATCTTCTTGTGACATATTATCGAAAACTCAGTTTTATGGAATAATTATTCTAACGTTATTTTACTTTTCTCTTTTTTAATAGCTTTTCCCCGATTACATCATCGTGCTCCAGGATAACACCATCGCTCCACATTTCTTCCAAACGATAGAATTTGCGCGTTTCTTTCTGGAAAATGTGAACTACCACATTAACATAGTCAACAAGTACCCACTGTAACGCCTGGTAACCTTCATGGTGGTAAGGCAACTCTCCGCATTCCTGTTTCACCATCTCCTCAATATTATCAGCTATGGCTTTTACCTGGACGTTTGCCCCCGCGTCACAGATTATAAAAAAGTCGGCCACAGCTTCGGGTATTTTCCTCATATCGAGGGAAACGACATTTTCTCCTTTCTTATCCTGGATGGCTTTTATAATAACTTTCAAGATCTTGCTGCTTTTCGTTAACCGGCCAGACTTTTTCCCCCGGTCAGCCAAAACTTGTACTTCTGCCAAATGAAATAATTTTAGTTATTGTTGCGTAAGCGCTGGTTGGAGGTTGAAATATTGAATTATAATGAATCCTTTTATCTTTCCCAAAAATAATGATTAATTCTTTACCTCAGGGAGATGGAAAACATTGGTGATCTTTTTATAGAACTTCCTACCGTTGATAGTACCAACATTTATGCCATGCAACAAGTTCATGCCCGATTGGCAAAACATGGTACAATTTACTTTGCCCACGAACAAACCCGGGGAAAAGGCCAGTGGGGAAGGATATGGGATAGCAGGAAAGGTGAGAATATTGTGTTATCCATTGTTTATGAACCCCTTTTACTGAGTCCTGCGTCTACTTTCCTGTTAAGTGCTGCCGTGGCGCTGGGGTGTTACAATTTTTGTAAAGTTTTTACAGGCGAGGAAACAGCTATTAAATGGCCCAATGATATCTATTGGCGTGACAGAAAGGCAGGGGGAATTTTGGTCGAAAACCTAATCCGTGGAAATCAATGGGAGTTTGCCATTGCCGGCATAGGAATAAACATCAACCAGGTCAATTTTCCTGAAGATCTCCCCAACCCCGTTTCTTTCAGGCAGATTACCGGAAAAACCTTATCTCCAATAGCCTTGGCAAAAGAACTATGCGCCCAATTACAACAAAGCTGGAAGCTACTATTAGACAATGAGGCGGGGTTAGTTGATGAGTATAATAAAGCATTATATAAGAGGGGTGAGGTGGTGAAACTAAAACAAAGCAACAGGACTTTCGACGCCCGTATAGAAGGCGTCAGTA
>JANMMA010000348.1:0-2869 GCA_031372815.1 Sphingobacteriales bacterium | reverse complement strand
CCAGATCCTTCCGTTGACTGTTGAATCGGTATGCATTTAGGATCTAAATTATTGTCGTAATACTGATTTACAAATACTCCTTCACTGCCATTTTTAGCTTTGCTGTAATTCAGGTCAGCGGTCAATTCCCTGCCCGTTTTTTTGAACAGTCTCTTGTAGCCAAGAGCACTGTTGATGTTCCGGAAAAAGAATTCATTATTAGTGGTACGCGTCGAAAGATCGGAATTGAAAATATTGTCGACCGAATCTGTGTTGATCTTAAATAGATCGGCGTTTTTAAACTGTCCTTTCACATAGTTTCCGGAAATCGTTATGGTATTTCGATTGTCTAAAAAATAATCAAATCCCCCCCTTAGAAACATAAAGTAACCTTTATTGATAGGGTTGTTTTGCTGGTTGATCAGAACATTCGGCGTAGTATATTTTTCTGTACGAATCGATTGTCCTTCCCCGATAGATTTTCGTTGATTATACATTCCACTCAGGAATACATTGACCTTATCTTGTTTAACGTTGATGTCACCACCAAGATTAATCTTCGCACGGGAATCGATTCCCGCCCGCACATTACCGTTATATCCGGCCTTTCTGTTTTTCTTTAAAACGATATTCAGGATACCCGCCATTCCACCGGAGGCATCGAATTTAGCGGAAGGATTGGTGATCATTTCAACGCTTTCAATTGCATCAGCAGGAATCTGATCAAGCGTAAGGGTAGTTGGTCTGCCGTCTATAAAAATAGTAGGTGCCGCATTTCGCAAGGTTACATTGCCATCAATATCTACATTGAGTCCGGGAATATTGCGCATCAGTTCTGTGGCCGTCTGCCCCGCTGAAACCATACTTTTTTCAACATTGAATATTCTCCGGTCAACGCCCATTTGCATGAACGGCTTAGTCGCTGTTACCGTTACTTCCGCAAGGGATTTGATATCGGGGTTAAGTTTAAGATTACCAAGGTCTTTATCAACCTGATTTATTATTTGGGACATATCACCACCAGGCTTGATCTCAAATTTTATCTGTTGTTCATAGACTACATAACCTATAGCAGAAATTTTCAATTTGAACTGTGCCATAATAGGAAGGTTTTCCAGGCTGAAATCACCATTTGCTTTGGTTAACTGTCCTGAAATAACCTGGTCCACCCTTTTCTTGGAGACTGTATCAAATTTGCTCTGGACCAACTGCACCGAAGCAGCATCCACAGGTTTATTGTTTTTCGCATCCACTACTTTGCCGTAGAACCTGCCCATATTCATATTTTGCCCACCGCCTCTTTGTCCACCTGCCGATGGAACCTGGGCGATGGCGCCCAGCAGGGTTAGGTTCAATAACAGCAGCAAAATGAATCTCATAAGTATGTTTTGTAGTTAGATGTGAAAAGGATGAAAAACCTGTGCCGAGCCACTTTTTTGGTAGCAGTGGCTAGAGAACAAGATAGAAGGCTATTAGTTTTCCTAAATGATCAGAAAATGAACGATCAGCACCCAAAGGCTGATTAAGCAGCAAATAAAGTGATCAGTACCTGGAATATGCCGATAATAAAACCCAGGACGCCCCCTAATATCTCCACAAAGCGAAATTCCTTTGCCATGATCTGGTTGAGTACAGACTCCAGTTTGTCGGATGAGAACATTTTTACTTTTTCCGCAACAATATGTTCAAGGTCAAGCTCCTTTTGAAGTTGACCTGCATAATGCAGCATCAGTACAGGGAACAATTCCTGCAATTCGTCCATAAACGCTGCTTTAAGAGAACCAATAGTTTTTTCCCCGATAAACATGGCGATCATGGGAAATACTTTCGGCAGTTTGTGGCGTAGGAATTCATCTATATGCTGTTCAACCATAGGCAGGATCTTCTGTAGATTTTCAGGATCTGAGATCTTTTGCTCGATATCGGTAAAAGAAAGGAACTCTTCGCTAACAAGTTTTCCCAGTTTCTCACCAAACTGTAGCTGACGTTTGGGAAATATTCCCTGAATGGTTAACCAAAGGAATTTTCGTGGCTCCCTGGGATGGAAAAGCATTTTTATAGCTACCCAGTTCGTAAACCAGCCTATAAAAGCTGAGATAAAGGGAATAGTCAACAACCATGGACTCATGATAGATGGATTTTGGAGGTGCAAAGAAACATTTAATTAACGGATTGCAGGGTATGGAATGGATCACCAGGAGTAATGCAGTGTTTCAACATCAATTAGCTAATAGATTTGGGTCAGGATTGTCATTTACTTATTTTTGCAACCCTGTTCTATGTCAACACGGAGGGTGTAGCTCAGTCGGTTAGAGCATCAGATTGTGGTTCTGAGGGCCGTGGGTTCGAGCCCCATCATCCTCCCTAAGGACTCCTGTCACCTGGCAGGAGTCTTTAATTTTACCGTTCATCATATCATACAAAATGGTTCGTTAAATGCATTCCCGGTTAACAACAATGCGATAGAAATTCCGTTAAATTTGAGTATGTTAGATATGCGTAAAACATTCCAATTTATGTTTAGTAAAAAATCCCTACCTGTTCTATTGACGATCATTGTCGGAGGTATTCTGATTGCCTTTAATACACTGGGCAACGGTAATCCACCAACCAAGTATGAAAAGATCTTTCAGCAGGTGGCTGAAATGCTTGAAGAAGCGCATTACAGTCCACACAAGATCGACGATAATTTCTCTAAACAGATATTCAATAAGTTCCTGTCTGGTCTGGATGCCGACAAGAATATCTTCTTGCAGTCAGACATTAAAGAGCTGAAGAAATACGAATCAAAGATCGATGACGAACTGCATGGTGCATCCCTGCAGTTTTTTATTGCTGCCAATAGTATTTATCAAAAAAGACTGGCTGAAGTTTCAGGTCTTTATAAGAC
>JANMMA010000344.1:0-5908 GCA_031372815.1 Sphingobacteriales bacterium | reverse complement strand
GTTAATGTCTGATCCCGCCAGGACAGAACGCGTTATTAAAGCATTTATGAAGATGAAGAAATTTAATATTGAAGAGCTGATGAATGCATGATGAGTTATTGACATATCCCGCCCGTGCTATTCAAAAATCCTGAGATGATTTTTTCGTGATATGCGGGCTGTTGTGTTTTGTAAATTTCGGCATGTTTAACGCCCATTTCGCCAAGCCATTTACACCAGTATTTTTTCATGATGTCAAAATCCTGGGGAAATTCATCTTCAGGTGAACATTCCATCACCAATACTTCCAATTTACCCAGATTTTTATTGGCTGGAATGAGCCCATAGTTTTTACCGTCGAACTCGCCCAGGAGTGCCGTATTTCTGAACCTGTTGAAGTGCGGCATTTTTCTTTCGATATAGTTATATCGATTGGCGCCTTCCTGTTCTTTTCCATCTTTATAATAGAGATAACCATCGGTAAGGATTACCAGGATATTGCGGAAACTACTGTCTTGTTCTATACATTTCATATTGACTTCATCTTTCATAAATCTCCATGTGTCGGAGCCCGGATAATTAGACGAAGAAGAAGCAATGGAGTATATCTGCTTCAAACCAGTACTGAAATTAGAATCCAGTTTTAAATAATTCATTTTATTAAGCCTCGCCTGGTCCATGTTGTTGCCCGAAACCCAACTGACACTGAGCTTATCTGCAATCTCCCTGATTCTTTCGTCATCAGGTTCCGGATGAAAGTATACGTTGATCCTGGCATTTGAACGGAATGTTCCG
The DNA here is from genome assembly GCA_031372815.1 of Sphingobacteriales bacterium. GTDB lineage: Bacteria > Bacteroidota > Bacteroidia > Chitinophagales > Chitinophagaceae > Pollutibacter. The sequence goes on along the minus strand of JANMMA010000344.1, from coordinate 5,134 downwards.
TGAGCCACGATGTTTTTTTTAATGGCTGAAGTAAGAACGTTGATGATGCTGATGTCACGCTGGGCCTGGTCTGGCTGCTTGTTGGACCTTGCCGGATCGATTCTGTTAGACAGGTCGATCAACACTGATATGTTTAGTTGTTTTTCTTTTACCGCGGGCAGGTTGGGATAAGCATCCGGCGCTTTGGCGGATTTCTTTTCTTCTGAACTACAGGAAAAAAAGATCATTGCAATTATTAGATAGAAATACTTAGTCTTCATGCAATACCGGGTTATTATTCTTTGCTACAAAAGCCAAAACCACATCTCTTGTCTGGGTGCGAATACTATTTTTTTCACCTTGTTCCCCCATCATTCCGCCTTCGATGTATTGCATCCATCCACTTGCGAACTGGAAAACGATATATTCGAACTCACGTGGACGAATAAACGTTGCCGTAAGGTCTTCTTCGAGTTCCCTGATCTCCTTTTGTTTTTCAAACACCTGGTTTCGTAATTGGTCAACCTGTTTTTCGTGATTTGCGGTTTCTTTATCCAGTTCAGTGATCTCAGACTTTCTCACCCTGATCTGTTCTCCGGCATGGTCCATTTTGCGTGTGTCGTGCATCAGCCTGTCGAACAGGAATCCCCATATGACGTAAGTCACAAACCCGGCAAAAATGATCAGCCAGAAGTTAGGATCACTAACGGCGTCGCCAAAACGATATGTAGCATCTATTTCAGGATTATTCAACGCCTGGAGGTCGTGGATCTTTTTTACAATTTCGTATGCAATGATGTAATCGAAGAGAAATGTTGTGATGATCAGTCCGGCAAGTTTGAACCATTTGCCTTTTCCCTCCTGCTCCTGGACTTTATGGATCAATATGCCCAGTCCGAGGAATATAAAAGGCATCGTGGTGACCAGTATCAGTGCGGGTCCGCCTTCATTCCAGGCTTTGCGGAGTGCATTGGGATCAAAGATTGAATTGGCCACGTTGATATCGTCTGGTGCAAATTGTCGGAAGAACGCAGAATATGAAGCTGAGGTGTAAAATATCCAGAGGTAAAGTGTCAGCAAAACCAGCACAACAATAGTGATAATGAGGGCAGGCCAGTTAGGTTTTTCTTTATAGAAGGCGGGGTCACGGCGAACGTCACCTATCTCGGTCTTCAGGTTATCTTTTTTCTTGTCTATGGCAGGAATTTTTTCCGACCTGATGCTACCGATATTTGATTCAATATTTTGGATGTCGATCTTTAATCCTTCTATCTTTTTACGGATCGGCCGTTTCATTTCTTCCTGCGCGGTTTCGTCCTGCTGCATTCTTTTCTTATACAGCTGCAGCAGTTTATTCAGGTCAACCTCAAGTGAAATGGGGTTGGCGCCATGATTTTTCGATTGGAGGAAACCGTATTTTTTCCAGGCGTGGGTTCCGGTATAGTTCCAGTGGTGCATATCGTGGACATTCGCTTCCTCAGCAGCCTTCTCATCTTCCTCCTTGTATTCGGGCTTTCCATTAAGTATAGCAGGATCTGACCGGCGTGAGCCGAAGAGCTGGTCCCAGTTGGGATTGTCCTTGTTGTCCATGATGTTAGGTTAAGGGTAATGGTTTTTCTATACGCTATAATATGAGAAGGCAGAAAATGGTGGTTGGTTGCATAACGAAACAATCTGCACAATATGATGATTGTTTTGAAAAAGATTAGTTAAAGAAAGGATGAACGGGAAGATAATGTGGTGATTAGGAAGTGTGGCAGTGTGGGACATGAGGATTGGCTTTGGGTTGACCTATCAAAATAACATTGCCAACCTTCGGGCTGCGGTCATTATGCCCTGGAGAATTTTTCAACCAGCAGGTTGATGACTTCCACCAGGATAAGTACAATGATGATATATTCCAGTGTTGTACTCTTACGGTGTTGCATGATGTCTTTAAAAAGTTCAAGGTTTTCCTTAACGATTTCAAGGCCTTCATGGATATTGCGAAAACGATCCTGCAGGTCGAACGTATTTTTTAATCCTATGTCAAGTTTATTGAGATATTCATCTTCCCAGGTCACATCGGGAGAGTCAAATATGTAGAGGTTTTCGGCTATTTTGTTTTTGAGGTTGAGTGTTCGGCCAATAAATTTTTGCAGGTTAGTACCAGAGATATCGAGGTGCCCTTTTTTTTCGAGGCTTTGGGTATGGTGGTTACTTTCCTGCAACAGTAAATTGGTCTGGTCGGAGTAATAGTCGAGCGCAACAGACTGTGAAACGTTCAGCATGATCAGGCGAAAAGCATCTATCCGTCCATCCTGTATTTCAATCTTGTTATACCCATATTTATTTTCCGAGGTACCGGTTTCAATCATGAGCTCTTCACGGAGTTTCTGGGTAAAAATTCCCTTACAAAATGGATAGAGAAATTGGATAAAGTCCGCAATTTTTATCTCATCATAACTCAGGAAACAAACCACGCCATATTTGAAGACATAAATGAATCGTTCGTTTTGCATGTTATAGAATGCCTCGTCGGTATCGCCGTAGTATTGCTCAACATGAAAAGCCGCCTTGAAAGCTTTCATGTCAATACTGTCTGCGATCTGAAAAGAGAGTGCTTGAAGGATCATAACCGGTGTTCTCCGGCTAAGCTACGAAATTCAAAAGTTTGGTGCAGAGAGGCGGAAGGAATTAGACGGCCCGTCGAAATGCAGGTGACAAAACCTGAGGACATCGCGACCAATAACGCCCTTGTATGGCGTATCTTCAAACCTTCCCTCCACAATATCAAGGGGCAGGGCTTTTTGGTTGAATATGTTCAGGTAGAGCACACACCGGTAGAGGTTAAGCGAAATGAGTCCGCCTGCACCATCCACACTCGCTTTTTCACTATATAGGGGCAATTGAAGCTGGTCGATTAGTGATCGATCCAGCCCGGAAATATTAGAGCCTGTATCGATCAGCATTTTTACGGTAACCATAGGCTTATGCGAAAGCCGATGTTTATGTTCCAGGAAGATTTTTTCACTGGGATAAATTTCTGTTTCGACCATCGCTCCTTTGGTGTATAAACTGGGGCTTACTATCACCATCGTTTCCATCCAGCTAAATTATTCAAGATATCAGGATAACACTGTTTCTGTGAAAGGTTGAAGCATCGTTGCTTAACAATAGTTTTCATTCTTTGGTCCGGAAAATTAAACAAATGCTGTACATTACTGCAAACTTAAGATTATGCGAAAAGGGATCATGATCATCGGCCTCTTGTTGTCTGGATACTTGTTGAATGCGCAGGTGAAGCCAACATTGAATCATCTGGCCATATACGTAGTTGACCTGCAAAAAAGTACGGTATTTTATCGCGATCTGATTGGTATAGACACTATTCCGGAACCGTTTCATGATGGCCGACATACGTGGTTCAGGATTGGACCGCTGTCGCATTTACACGTCATTTCTGGTGCGAAGGCTACTATTCCACACGATAAAAATGTGCATTTATGTTTTCGGGTAGATTCGGTAACGCCGTTTATAGACAGGTTAAATAAGGCTGGGGTAGTGTTTGAAGACCTCGCGGGTACAAAAGGGGCCATTACCAACAGGGTAGATGGTGTTAAGCAGATTTATTTTCAGGATCCGGACGGTTACTGGATCGAGATCAATGACGCCAAAAACTGAATATTGAATGATCTTTTACAGATACTTAACTGATGATTTATTGATGATAGTGCATAATCTAACGGATCAAAAGACTATCATTTATTGATCAATGCTCCTAAAATCATTAAAAGACATAGTGCCATCACTATATAAGACTGAATCATAGCGGGTGCATAATAGCTTTTAGGTTCCAGTTTGCCGTATTTTTTGGTAATCCTGGTATATCGTACTACAGCAAGGAAAAGTCCAACCAGCCCCGAGCTTATCATTACCAATCCGATTGATTTCGGCGAAACATATCTCAACAATGGATGATCGCCGGAAGTGTGGGCTTTTTCCTCCAGTAATTTATAGATAGCGAAACCAAAAGTCATCAGATGTGTAGCGGTTCGAACCCAGGCTAGTAAAGTTCTCTCAAAAGCAAGCAGGGTGCGCTCAGAAGACATGATTTCTTTCTCTAGCTTCTGTTCTTTTTTGTGCTTTTTCTTCTCCGACAGTTCTTCGATTGAAATAGCTTCTTCCATAATGGTAAAAATAGGGAGTCTGTATAAAATAAAACAGCATAAAAATCGGTAATTGCGCGGATAGTAAACCGTATTTTCTTTCATAATTAACCCACGTACCCTTACCTTTGCGGCAAATATTACAGCCTCGCATTAATTAATTTTTTAATATGGCCAACAAGGGTAAGATCAAACAGATCATCGGCGCCGTTTTAGACGTTCAGTTCCATGGGCAGCTGCCCAAAATCTATAATGCACTTGAGATCATGCGTCCCAACGGGGAGAAGCTGGTCATGGAAGTGCAACAGCATCTTGGAGAAGACAGTGTACGCTGTATCGCTATGGATGGTACAGAAGGCCTTACCAGGGGCATGGAAGTTACCGATACGGGTATTGCGATTGCGATGCCGATTGGTGAAAACATCAATGGTCGTCTGTTTAATGTGACCGGTGATGCCATTGATGGTTTACCGCAAGTGTCTAAAGTGGGTGGTCGCCCGATCCACTCTAAGCCGCCATTATTTGAGAACTTAAGTACGGCTTCTGAGATCCTGTTTACAGGTATAAAAGTAATTGACCTGATCGAGCCATACGCAAAAGGCGGTAAGATCGGTTTGTTTGGTGGTGCAGGTGTAGGTAAAACCGTATTGATCCAGGAATTAATCAACAATATTGCTAAAGGATACGGCGGTTTATCCGTATTTGCCGGTGTGGGTGAGCGTACCCGTGAGGGAAATGACCTGTTGCGTGAGATGATCGAATCAGGTATCATGAAATATGGTGATGCATTCAAGCATAGCATGGAAGAAGGTGGATGGGATCTGTCGAAAGTGGATATGGAAGGCTTGAAAGATTCCAAAGCAACATTCGTATTCGGGCAAATGAACGAGCCTCCGGGCGCACGTGCAAGGGTGGCGTTGAGCGGACTGACTATCGCGGAATATTTCCGTGACGGAGATGGGCAGGGCAAAGGAAAAGACATTCTGTTTTTCGTCGATAATATCTTC
>JANMMA010000323.1:0-7838 GCA_031372815.1 Sphingobacteriales bacterium | reverse complement strand
CGAGCTTTGGCTTTCTCCATGTCGTCGGCTTTCATTACCACCAATACCATATTGGTATCACTCAAGCCTCGACCGATCACATAATTGTGCAGGCCATTGGCCAGCCTGGCGGAGTCATCGGCATCATATGCAGCATGCCATTTTTGAAAATTGGACACCTTGTGCATTACCATTACCATATTTTGTGGTGTGGTGACAATGGTGTTTACTACAGGGGCAGCAGGTTCTGGTGTAGTAGCGGCTGCTGTAGTATCCGTACCAGCCTGTTCAGTGTTGTCGGTTGCGCCACCCCCACAGGAAAGTAAAATAAAAGGAAGGGCAATAAAAAGAATGATGGAAAAAAACCTGGACTGTTTCATTTGTTTGGTGTTAAGAAGTGAATAATATAAGGGAAGGGAAAAAGGATTACAAAGGGTAAGAATGGCGAAAGTAAAGTAATTATCGATGTATTATATGACCTTTAGTTCTTTTCCCGGCTAGATGTTTACAAATTCGATGCTTTTGGGAAAACCGCAAATTTTCCATAATACATTGGCCGAGGAAATAGGAGGTCTTAAAGTTACATTTTAAGTAACTTTCAAATGCGCGGATAATAGGCATAGGGCTTGGATTGTCTCTTAGTTGTGATATTGTCACTAAAGCACATGGTGGCAGTATATCCGTAAAATCAACCGAGGAGGAGGATTGCACATTTACTATCAGTTTACCTGTTTAATCAAAAATCATACAGGCAATTGAATTATAAACGCTGTATACTCTCCCTCTTTTGAGTCAACTTTTATTTCTCCTCCGTGGGCTTTGATAATATCATAGCTGAGTGATAATCCTAATCCTGTTCCCTGCCCGGTGGGTTTGGTGGTAAAGAACGGTTGAAAGATTTTAGCTTTGACTTTGTCGGGGATTCCGGAACCGTTGTCTGTGACAGTAATTGCGAATTGCGGATTGCGGATTACGGATTGAACGCCAGATGCTTTTTCTGATTCCTTAATTAATTTTGTTGTAACCGTAATCGTCGGATTATAGTCATTCCCCGAAGCAGATGCGGCTTTACTCGCCACTGCATAAAACGCATTGTTATATAAATTCAACATCACCCTTCCAATATCCTGTGGAATAACATTTACTAAACCTAAGTTGGGATCAAAATCCGTCACAAGTGTAGCATTGAATGTTTTGTCCTTTGCCCTCAAACCATGATAGGCCAGGCGGAGGTATTCATCTGCCAGTGAATTAATATTCGTGGGTTCCTTGTGATCATTGCTGCTGCGGGAATGCTGGAGCATGGACTTAACAATGGCATCGGCCCGTTTGCCCTGGAAGTTTATTTTCTGTTCGTTTTGTTTTATACTATCGGAAATCTCTTTTGCGTCCGCATAGTTTCCTTTTTCCATTTCCTGTTGCATCTCATCGATCAATTCTGTATTAACTTCAGAAAAATTATTCACGAAGTTCAACGGATTTTGTATCTCGTGCGCAATGCCGGCAGTGAGCTCTCCCAACGAAGCCATCTTCTCCGATTGAATTAACTGCGTCTGCGTTGTTTTTAATTCGTGATAAGCTTTCTCAATCTCTTTTGCCTGGGCAAGCTCGCGGGTTCGTGAACGCTCACGCTCAGCATCAATCACCCGTTGTTTTAGCGTACGGTGTATAGTTAGTCCTATTCCAAATACCAACAATCCATACAGTATATACGCCCACCAGCTAAGCCACCATGGTGGGCTTATAATGACGTCAATGGATCGTTCTGCCCAGACACCATAGCTGCTGGCCGCTTTTATACGGAATGTATACCTTCCAGGCGGGATATTATAATAGAACGCAGTTCTTTCCGAACCGGAATTACGCCATTCCTTGTCGTAATTTTCCAACATGTATAAAGCCCTGTTGGCTTCTGGATTGCTGTAATGGATAACATTGAAAAAGAAGGAAAATACGTCCTGGTTGTATTTTAATTCAATCTTCTTTACAGTTAAAAGATTTTCTGTAATGGCATTTCCCGATCCGGGATTCACTGATTGGTTAGCGATCTGAAAATCTGTTACAAAAATCTCCGGGGGAATTGGATTGCTTGAAATTTTATCTGGATAAAAAGAATAAAAACCAGTTATATTACCGATGATGAAACGGTCATCATCCGTCTTGTATAAGCCAATACCGACCGTTGTTAGCCCATTATAGCCAATGCTCTTATTAAACCTTGTCGAAATTTTTCTATCTGCATCTATTCTATATATTCCGGCAATAGAGGTTACCCAAAGATTTTTATTTTTGTCTTCATTTATATCATAGGGAATAAGAGGGGTTGCTGTGGATTGATCTTTGAATAAGTGGAAACTGTCAACTGCCTTGTCATAAGAGAAAAGACCTTCTTCTGTTCCAGCCCAAACAACGCCATCACTATCCTGAAACACATCCAATACACTATGACGGTTAAGATAATGTTTGAACTTTCCTGTCTTTCTGTCGAGAATATGAAGCCCACCTTCATTAACAGTTGCCACCCATAAATTATGGTCCAAGTCCTCCAATATACTTATAACAAGGTTCCTTTTGTACTTAATACTATCTTCCGGGAAGGGCTGATAGTGGGTAAATTCATTTTTGTCTACATCCATCTTGTCCAATCCCTCGAGTGTACCTACCCACAGATTAGATTGTTGGTCTTCATAAATGGCGAAAACGATATTGGCAGTGAGGCTTTTGCTATTCTTAGCGTCGTGATGCCAACCTTTAAAGCTTTGCTTTTCCGGGTTAAATAGAAAAAGTCCGCCGTTTTCATATGAGCCTTGTGAGCCCACCCATATACGATCTTTACGATCTCTAAATATGGTAAAAAGCCTGTTGTCAGTCAGGCTTTCAGGATTTTTTGGATCGTGCACATATAAATTCGGCTGATTATTTTCTTTATCCAAAAACATTAGCCCTGAATCAGTGGCAAGATATAGTCCCTTGCCAGGTTCTTCCAGGACAGAAAACACCGGTCGGTTAGTCTGTATGGTTGTATGTGAGATGTTTTGATGTGAGGGGTCAACTTTGTACATTTCATCAAGCCAGGTACTGATCCACATTACACCGTCACGTGAAATGAATGCCCACCAACTGGTGGAATCGGAATAACCAGCTTCTGCATTATCGCGATAATTATAACGTATAATTTTTTTAGTCAAGGGGTCATATCGCGAGACTCCTCCCTCAAATGAACCGATCCAAATAAATCCCTTCCTGTCTTCAGTGATAAAAGTGATATGGTCATCAGCGAAATTGAGGAATTTTCGTTGTGGTGGCCGGCTTAGTTGATCCGGATGGGCAGGATCATATGTATGTCGTTCAAAAGTTCCTGACTCCCTGTTCATCGTGTGCAGCCCATCGCCCGCAGTGCCTATCCAAAATGTACCCCGAGTATCTTCAAATATTGCCCTGACCCGGTTATCTATTAAAGTAAAAGGATTTTTATCATCGTGCTTATAAGAAATGAATTTGCCTGTCTTCCTGTCATAACGATTTAAACCTCCGTCTTGCCCGGGTTGGTTTTCATGGAAAGGACCCCCACAACCGATCCAGAGTTCTCCTTTTTTATCTTCATAGATCACCCTTACCTGGTCAAAACTTAAACTGCCGGGATCCCCATCTTTATGACGGAAGTTTTCAAATTTCCCCGTTGATGGATCCATACGGTCGAGTCCGCCAATATCTGTTCCGATCCAGATCATTCCTTCCTTGTCTTCCAGGATACAGGTCACCGTATCACCGCTGATACTGTTTGGATTTTTTGCATCATGCTGATAGTGGGTAAAAATACCGGTTCTTGGGTCCAGTTTATTTAATCCGCCGCCGTAACCGCCAGCCCAGATAAATCCTTTTTTATCCGCATAAATGCTCTCCATTCGATTGCTGGCGATGGAATTGGGATTCAGTCGATCATAGACATACTTTTTCAAGTGAACTCCGTCATACCGGGAAATCCCATCCGCGCTAAACCAGATATTCCCCTGTTGATCCTGCGTAATGGCGGTAATGACATTCGTTACTTCATCAGGGAGTGATACTTTATTAAAATGAATATCCTGCGAAAACGCGTTGCATACAATGAGGATAGGTATGAACAGGGATATTATAGATCGATAGAAAATTCTCATTAGCAGGCTGGCGTTGGGTTATCTCTATAAGGTAGGATTTTTTCACCAACCCTTATTGGCCTTGTTATCGAAGGGTGATACTTGAAGAATATTTCTTAGTGTTCAATGGGACGTTAGTTCTGAGTGATAATACTATTAACGGCTGGTGTTGTTCACTTGGTGGGTTAATTGGAAGGAAGGAAATTTGAGATGGATTAAGGAAAATAGCAAATTGATAAAGCCAATAATAATTCTTAAATTTAAATATGGACGCGTTGAAGATAGAAATACTGAATCCGAAGGCTTTACAATTGATAAAGGGAATGCAGGATCTTAAGCTTATTAGGATAAAAGAAGAAAAGGATTCTACTCTAAAGCAATATCTCGCAAAGATGAGGCAAAAGGCATCGGGCGCTCCTGATTTGGATGAAATCACTTCTGTTGTAGAGGAAGTAAGATCAAGGCGTTATGGCAAAAAAAAGCCAGGCCGTTAAAATTAGTTATCGATACTAATCTCTGGATTAGCTTTATTATCTCTAATAAACTTACACTTCTTGATCCTCTAATATTTAGGGAAAAGTTTAGAATTCTCTTTAGCATTGAGCTTATCGAAGAGATTGAGAGAGCAATACAGAAACCGAAACTAAGACCTTACTTCGGCGGTAATGGACTGGCGGAAATGTTATTATCGTTGGATGGATTTATTGATCTCATTGATGTTCAAAGTCCAATACTAATTTGCCGCGATCCGAAAGACAATTTCTTACTTGCTCTGGCTAAAGATGGTAGGGCAGATTTCCTTCTAACAGGTGATAAGGATTTACTAGAATTAAAAAAAATCGATAAAACTCGAATAATAGCTATTGCGCAATTCTTCAAGGAGATGAATTTCCGCATATAGCACCACAGCGGTTAAAATCTTAAAAAGTAAATCTAAAAATTGCCATTTGATTGAGGGTTACTCCCGCTCATCTTCTTATACAACAAATTCAACTGCGCAGTATCCGTCATCCGACGGGTGGTTTGAATATCACCCAGCGCCATGATGAGTTTTGAATCAGCAACGTAACGCTTCCATTCGGGAACACCAGGTCCATTTGGATTTCCGGTTTTGATGAAGTTGGCAAAGAAGCCCGACATTACTGTTGCCAACTGTTGATCCACAGGCTCAAAGTCTCTTTTGAAGAATTTTAAATTGTCATACGCATAAGGCACTTCGCCCGTGTGAAATGCACCGTACTTTACAAAGTCGCCTGTGGCGGGCGGTTTGCGCATGAAACGATAGACAAACACCTTTCCGCCATTTCTATCGCTCATATTTGCCCAGGTATAATTATTCACCGCAAAAGTTTGATCGCGCGATAGTTTGATTTGTGAAGTCTCAGCATCGAAGTTGTTATTAGCCGGATAGTATTTGGATGCCTCCTCAGCCTCTTCACCAAACGTAGTAGACAAAGTTTTTCTGAACTCCACCGCGTCTTGTGCTTTTCCAAATACAAATCCTTCGTCTTCATTCCATCCGGTGATCAGGTCAACTTTATTTTCCTTGCCCTGTTTATAAATGTTAGCAATGGTTTCTGGCAACACATATCCGTCGACGATCGGTCCACCTAATGGTGTCTGCTTTTTCAGCAGATCGGCCGCTGAAGCTTTTCTCAGATCGGCCAATGAATTAATATTCATTGACTGCATGATCTTGGCCCCATCTTCTTCTGCCTTTTTCAAGGTACGGTAGCCCATGGTAAAACCTCCGCCACTTTCTCCGATGGCTTTGTTGAACAGTCCGGCTGCAAGTGGTGAAGCTACCAGGCAATTTACACTCATCGATCCTGCTGATTGCCCGGCTATGGTCACATTATCCGGATCTCCGCCAAAGGCCGAAATATTTCTTTTTATCCATTGCAGCCCGGCGATCTGATCCATCAATCCATAATTTCCCGAGGCTTGTGAAGGAGATTCTTTACTAAGTTCAGGATGCGCAAAAAATCCGAGTATCCCTACCCGGTAGTTGATGCTCACGAAGATGATTCCTTTTTTGGCCATCGCTTCACCGTCGTAAATGGGGCATGCAGATCCGCCGCTGCTGAATCCGCCACCATAGATCCATACGAGAACGGGCAGGGATTCCCTTGCCGATTTCGCGCCTGTCCAAACATTCAGCGTCAGGCAATCTTCACTGATGGGTTCTTTCGGGATAAGAAATTCTTCGGTCCACATACTGAACGGCGCGGGCGGTTGCTGCATTGGACTGGCGCCGAAACTAGTGCAGGCTTTTGTGCCTGTCCATGGTATCACAGGCTGCGGAGCTTTCCACCTAAGATTACCAACAGGAGGTGCAGCAAATGGAATCCCTTTAAATACAGCAATGTATTTGGATGCAGTAACGGTTCCGGAAATCATCCCGCCATCGACCTTTATTTTCTTTAAAGCATTGCTTCCTGATGATGTTTCAAATGAGGTGAAGAGAAAGCAGAGTAATAATCCGTATAGGTGAATGGGGCGAACAATTCCTGGATGCATCGTTGATGGAGTTTTGGATTCGGCGTTAAGTTCAGGTAATTTCCTGATATGGGAACAGTGATTGATTATTTATTGTGACTGGATAATTGTCTGATTTACGTTTTTCATTGGAGGGCAGACGCTGAGTTACGCGGCGGATTGGCGGATAGCGGATTGGCGGATTAGCGAATTCCGTTTGTCTGAATGGTCTTGTGCCTTATTGTTGAATTTTAAAAGGTGATTTTTTCTATGAAAGGGATGTGGTTTTACTCTTTTACTAAACATCATCCGTTTGGAACTTTAATTTATAGGGTTGACATTTCCAAATGTAGTATTACTAAAAGTATATACTAGTTCTTATATTTGAGAGATGAAGAATTTAAGTCTGTAGGGGGATAGATTGTTTTTTAGAATCATGATCAAGCTACTATAAAAACTTCAATCTTACCCTGGCTTTTTTCCCTTGCAGAAGTTGAAGGTTTTCATACGTAAATAAGTATAAACCGTTATCAAAATAGTAATCAAAGCCTGTTGGCGGAAGCCATTGTTTTTTATCGTCATCCCATATTTCAATTGACGTGTTACCCGCATTACGGTTTTGGGTTAGAATAGGATCATTGATAAATAAATAGGCATAAGGCCCCCAGTCATCGTCCTGGACTACGAACCAAGCCACACTATCATAGATCTTTTCTGTACCTGAAAGCGGATCGCTTAAAGCAACGATATTGAACGTGTCGATGCTGGATAATCCAATTTCATTGGTCAGTTTGAGACTGAATGTATACCTGCCTGGCGTAACAATGTCGATGCCAGCCTTTTCCGAAGTAGCATTGCTGAGCACGGCATTACTGTTGGCAGGGGAGGATATTAATGTCCACAGAAAAAAAAGGTCCCTGCCTGCAGGATTCAGTCTATAATTTTCAATGCCATCCAATAAAATAGTTGAAGAAGGAAGTTGAACCTCCATATCGCCGATAGCGTTAATTTTTGGGGCCGATTGAACCGAATCCTGCAACACGGCTACCTGGAAATTTTCCGATGCCTGGTTGCCCGCGGCATCCCACACCTTCAAGTTGAACTGGTAACTGCCTGCTGTAAGCTTTTCCACCAGGGTTGAAGCCTTTGACGGGTCTACGATTACAGCAGGCTGACCTGGAGGATATGTCGTATTGGTCCAGAGGAAATATAATGTCCGCTTGCCATTGGATGAAACCGTTGCAG
>JANMMA010000307.1:0-20365 GCA_031372815.1 Sphingobacteriales bacterium | reverse complement strand
GAATTAATACAGATTTTTATTTGGACCGTGTTTATTTCGCTAATCCGCCAATTCGTCAACTCGCCAATCGTTGTTTGGATTATCGTTATCGCTTTAGCGATAACGATGATCCAAACAACGCCATCGCACTCATTCCTATTTCAATGGCGTCTTCATCTATGTTGAAGGTAGGTGTATGTACACCGGATACAATACCTTTTTGATCATTGCGTGTGCCCAACCGGAAAAAACATCCGGGTATCAGTTGTGAATAATAACCAAAATCTTCTGCACCCATGCGCAGTTCTGTTTCTTCCACGTAAGTGTTCCCAAAGAAAGCAACAGCTTCTTTCATGGCAATATCATGTAATACTTCATTATTGTAAACATTGGGATAGCCTACATCGATTTTCACGTCTATCTCCGCACCCATTCCTCTGGCAATGGCCATGGCCTGCTGTTCTATGAGTTTGTGTGCTTTAAAGCGCCATCCTTCATCCATGGTACGGAAAGTGCCCATCAGTTTAACCTCATTGGGAATTACATTGGTGGTGAATCCTCCGTTGAAGGCGCAGATGGACAATACAGATGGGGAAAACGGATTACTATTCCTGCTGACGATCTGCTGCAGTGCAACAACTACATGTGATGCTACAAGGATCGTGTCTGTGGTCTGATGAGGTGCAGCAGCATGACCACCCTTCCCTTTTATGGTCATATAAATTTCATCGGCACTCGCCATAACTTTTCCAGCGCGAAAGCTAAGCTTCCCTGTTTCAAGTTGAGGATTAACGTGCAATCCCACAATCAGTTCCGGTGCAGGATTTTCGAGTACGCCTTCCCGTATCATGATACTGGCGCCACCCGGATTTCTTTCTTCGCCAGGCTGAAAAATCAGCTTCACAGTACCATTCCATTCATGCCTGGTTTCGTAGAGGATCCTCGCTGCTCCAAGCAGGCAACTGGTATGTACATCGTGGCCACAGGCATGCATGATGCCACTATTTTTCGAGCGGTAAGGGAGGTCATTTTCTTCCTGGATCGGAAGTGCATCCATGTCAGCACGAAGCGCTATGATCCTTGATGAAGGCTGATTGCCTTCGATCAATCCCACAACTCCCGTATCTGCCATGGACCGATGAGAAATGCCAATGCTGTCGAGTTGCTGTTTTACAAATGCCGAGGTATTATACTCCTGGTAACTTAGTTCAGGATGTGCATGCAAATGATGCCTGATGGAAATGGTATCTGCCGCATATGCCGAAGCGAGTTTTTGGATTCGTTCTGCGATCATGGGGGCGAAGATAAGGCAGTACGCTTAATTGAAGCTTATATACTGAACTTGATTTTGCTCAAGTCAAATGAGATCAATCAGTTTAGGACACAACTCTTTAAATATTCACGTTTGAGGATATCTTATAATGACATGACTCAGTTCATGACATAATCTTCTTCAGGTTTCACTTCTATCATGGAAGGAATAACAATAACACCGGAAGGATAAATCTTCACGATCTGCTTTCGCAGTTTTTCAGCATCGTTTCGGGAGCGGAAATTGCCGATCTGTATTTTGAAATGGGGTGACTGATAAATAAGATAGGTTTTGTGATCAGGAAAATCGCGCATGAGTACAGACTTAGTACTCATAGCTTTTTGCCGGTCGCTGGTATTCATCACTAAAATGCGGAAACCCTGGGCCGTCCGGTTGTTATCCTGGTAAACCTTTTTATTAAGTTCAACCTGTTTCTTAACCAGCATGTCGAGCCTCGGATCTTTCACAATTTCAAGACTGGCAGGTTGAGCCTTCGACAGAAAAGGGACCAGGCAGAGTAACATTAAAATGTTGCGCATATTATTACCCATTCAAATAACATACCATAAGGACGAAGGCATTCTTAAGAAAATGTGAATTGGCAATTATTCTTTTCCGTGACAGTTTTTAAATTTCTTGCCGCTTCCACAAGGGCATGGAACATTCCTGCCCACTTTCGGACCAACCCGTATGGGATCCTGTTTTACCGGGCCGGGATCATTGTACTCACTGTCGTCAATCATTTGCGGTTCACCATTACCTGCAGTAACGAGTTCTTCTTTCCGGACTTTCATCTTGCTCATATCTGTTTTCTGCTCCCTGCCTTCTTTGAGAGAACTTCCGCCTTCCTGGATAGGAATGCCGGCATAACATAAAAATGAAACAATGTCACGGTTCACTTCAGCATCCATATTATGGAACAGTTCATATGCGGTGGTCTTGTAAATAACAAGTGGATCTTTCTGTTCGTATACTGCCGTTTGTACACTATGCTTAAGGTCATCCATAGCGCGAAGGTGTTCTTTCCAGGTATCGTCAATAATCGCGAGTGTTATTGACCGTTCCAACGCATTGCCTAGTTCTGCACCACTGGTCTGAATGGTTTTATCGAGGTTGGCAATTACATTAACGGCTTTCTTTCCATCTGTAAACGGAACCACAACGTTCTCAATATGTGAGCCCTGAGTTTGTTTGACATTCTTAAAGACAGGCAACGACTGTTTCATCATTTCCTGTTTTTTACGGCTGTAATTTGCAGATGCTTCATCATAGAGTTTTTCTGCAACAACCCTCCTGTCACCTCTTTCCAATTCTTCCTGTGTGATGTGGGTTTCAACCCCAAAATTCACAATCACCGCAAGTTTGAATCCTTCATAATCATTCTGTTCGCGGAAGCCTGTGATCAGACTTTCGGCAACAGAATAAAAAGCATTGTCAAGGTCAAGCGCAAGGCGGTCACCAAATAATGCGTGCTGCCTTTTTGTATAAACTACGTTACGCTGCTTGTTCATGACGTCATCATATTCAAGCAGGCGTTTGCGTATGCCGAAGTTATTTTCTTCCACTTTTTTCTGCGCACGTTCGATGCTCTTAGTGATCATGCTGTGCTGGATTACTTCTCCTTCCTTGTAACCCATCCGGTCCATCAGCGAAGCAATACGGTCACTGCCAAACATCCGCATCAGGTCATCTTCCAGCGAAGCATAGAACTGTGTGGTACCCGGATCACCCTGCCTTCCCGCCCGGCCCCTGAGCTGCCTGTCTACCCTTCGACTTTCGTGTTTTTCTGTACCAATGATGGCCAGCCCGCCGGCTTCTCTTACACCTGGTCCTAGTTTAATATCCGTACCCCGGCCTGCCATATTGGTGGCAATGGTGATATTGCCCGGCATACCGGCTTCTGCTACGATCTGTGCTTCACGTGCGTGTTGTTTCGCATTGAGTACGTTATGCGGAATTTTTTTCTGCCCCATCATCCGACTCAGCAATTCACTTACTTCAACAGATGTTGTACCTACCAGTACAGGCCTGCCTGCATTGCGCAGCAATTCGATTTCATCTATTACGGCCTTATATTTTTCGCGCTTGGTTTTGAATACCATGTCCTCATTATCTTTCCTGGTCATCGGAAGATTTGTTGGAATGCTTACCACATCTAATTTATAGATATTCCAGAATTCACCTGCTTCAGTTTCTGCCGTACCGGTCATGCCGGCAAGCTTATGGTACATCCTGAAATAATTCTGCAGGGTGATGGTCGCATAGGTCTGGGTAGCCGCTTCGATCTTTACATTTTCTTTAGCTTCGATGGCCTGGTGTAGTCCATCACTGTAACGCCTTCCTTCGAGTATACGTCCTGTTTGTTCGTCAACAATCTTAACCTGTCCGTCGAGTACTACATACTCCACGTCTTTATCAAACAGCGTATAAGATTTCAGCAATTGCTGCACGGTATGAATCCGGTCAGCTTTTAGGGAATAGTCTTGCAGCACCTGCTCTTTCTGTTGGAGTTTTTCTTCCGGTGTAGCGTTGCTTTTGTCGATTTCAGAAAGAGAAATGCTTAGATCGGGCAGCACAAAGAAGTTTGCATCTTCCCCACCTTTTGTAATGAACTGCAGGCCCTTCTCGGTAAGGTCTACCTGGTTATTTTTTTCGTCGATGTTGAAATAAAGTTCTTCATCAACCTCTGGCATGTGCTTTTGTTGTTCGGACAGGTAGTAATTCTCCGACTTCTGCATTTTAACTTTTATGCCCGGCTCACTGAGATATTTGATGAGTGCACTATTCTTCGGCAGTCCACGGTATGCACGAAATAAGTGCAGTCCGCCGTTAGCCGCATCATCATGTCCATCAGCAATGAGTTTGCGTGCTTCCTGCAGTGATTTATTTACGACCTGCTTCTGTACTTCTACCAATTGCTGTACCCTTGGCTTCAGAATATGAAATTGCTGGTCATCGCCTTTAGGTACAGGTCCTGAAATGATCAATGGTGTTCGCGCGTCATCGATCAGTACACTATCCACTTCATCCACCATGGCATAGTGGTGTTTACGCTGCACCATTTCATCTTTTGAATGCACCATGTTATCGCGCAGGTAGTCGAAGCCGAATTCATTGTTGGTGCCATAAGTGATATCGCAGAGATATGCTTTTCTTCTCGCGTCACTGTTTGGTTCGTGTTTGTCAACACAATCTACGGTAAGTCCAAGCCATTCATAAATGGTACCATTCCATTCACTATCCCTTCTCGCCAGGTAATCATTTACGGTTACAATGTGTACGCCAGCACCTGCGAGTGCATTGAGGTATGCCGGCAGAGTGGAGACCAGTGTTTTACCTTCACCTGTGGCCATCTCGGCAATCTTGCCTTCATGTAATACAATACCACCAATGAGCTGCACGTCGTAGTGCACCATGTTCCATGTGACGAGTCCACCAGCAGCGGTCCAGCTATTTTTGAAAATCGCATTATCCCCTTCGATGCGGATGTATTCTTTTTTTACACTCAGGTCCCTGTCTAGCTGCGTAGCCCTGGAAACAATTTCAGTATTTTCGGAAAAACGGCGGGCAGTTTCTTTAACTACAGCGAAAGCTTCAGGCAGTATTTCTTTCAGTATCTCTTCGATCTGTTCATTTCTTTTTTTCAGCTGTACGTCCACTTCCTTGTAGAGGTCATCCTTACCATTGATGTCTTCTGCTGGTAATGCATCAGCATCCTGGTTAAGTTTTGTAATCTGTTCATCTATCGGGGCAAGGTGGGTTGCTATGCGTTGTTTGAACTCAACGGTTTTACCGCGGAGTTCATCGTTCGACAGTTGACGATATGAAGCAAAAAAATCATTGATCTGTTTTACGCTTGGACTGACACGCTCAACATCCTTTTCGGATTTACTGCCACCAAAAATCTTCGAGAAAAATTTCAACATAGAATTTGATTATCTTTTTACGATACCTGGGTAAGCTTTCCAGTTAAAACTGAGTTTAAGGGTAAGGGTCGCCGGTATCCTATTGACCGACAAAGCTAAGAAAAAGAAAATTGGGCCTTTCATCACAATCCGGATAAACCCTCGCAGGTTAACATATATTTTTGACATCAGAGACCCATGGATGGTATGAGAAAGAGCGTTTTTCTGTTTTTTAGCCTTTTACTGTCTTTCACCCTTTCCGCGCAACAATCAAGGACAGTCAGTGGAAAACTAATTGATTCAACCGGTTTGCCGGTTGCCAAAGCCGGTATTACCCTATTCTACGAAACTCCCGGCGACACGGTCAGGACCATCAGTTCCCTGGAAGGAAATTTTCGATTTGACGGCGTAAAGTCGCGTCCGTTTTTCATCCGAACCAGCCACCTGGGCTATTTTACGTATGAGAAGAAAGTCGAAGACACGGCCCTAAGCATTAACCATCCATCTATTATTCTCAAACAACAGATTCGTACACTCGAGGAGATCGTTATAGAAACACCACCCATCCAGGTAAAAGAGGATACCGTAGAATATAAAGCCGATTCTTTTAAGGTTAAGCCCAATGCAATGGTCGAGGACCTCTTGAAAAAGCTTCCGGGGGTATCGGTGGATAAAGATGGAAATGTGACCGCGCAGGGCAAATCGGTGACCAGGGTAAAGGTGAATGGAAAAGATTTTTTCCAGGGCGACGTGAAAACGGCCACCAGGGAGCTTTCGGCCGATATGATCGACAAAGTGCAGGTGGTAGACGACTATGGCGACCAATCGGCGCTTAGCGGTATCCGCGACGGCGAACCAGAAAAAGTAATCAATCTGCAGCTTAAGAAAGACAAGAACAAGGGCATTTTCGGCCGTGCCACGGCCGGATATGGAACCAATGACCGTTATACCAGCTCGATAAACGCTAATTATTTCAATAATAATAAACAGCTTTCCGTTTTCGGCAACAGTAATAATGTCAACAACAGCCTGTTTAATATTGGCGGTAATACCGGGGCACAGCAAGGCTTCAGCCTGGGTGGGAATGGGGGTGGACAAGCACAGTCGGGCACTAACGGCGCTGCAGCCATGGTGATGCAGGCCACCGGCAGTAATAATGCTGGGTCAGCGGGCGACGGGATTTCTACCACGCACTCCATCGGCACCAATTTCAGGAATGATTTTACCGGCAGTCATAAAGGTTCCGTGTACGGCAGTTATAGTTTCACCAGAAGAATGACAGACGGCCAGAAAAATATTTCCCGGCAAAACATTTTTGAGAACAGCAGTTTTACCAACAACCAGGACTATACTTTCTATAACCAGTCGAACAACCATCGTTTCAACCTGAATGTTGAATACACCATAGATTCTTTCAATTACATCAAGATCATCCCACAGATATCTTATTCAGAAAGCAACAATCAAAGCAACGCTCCCTTTAATAATATCAATGAAAAAGGCATTGCTACAGTGGAAGGAAATAATCGGGATAGTAGCTTGTCTGACCGGCCCAACCTCTCCCTGAATGCCCTTTACAACCATCGTTTCCACAAGCGGGGCAGAAATTTTTCCGTAAACATGAACCTGAGTTCATCTTCCAATGAATCTGACAAATACACAGAGAACCTGACTAACAATCTCTCCCTGCCTCTGCCGGTAGAGATACGCAGGAATCAACTTGCCAACCAGGACAACGTCAACAGGGGACTTAACCTTAGGTTCAATTATTCTGAACCCTTAGCTAAAGACAGGTTCCTAGACCTGATCTACAGTTACCGTAAAAGCTATGCAAAGAATGACAAGAAAACGTATGACCTGGGTACAGGGACACCTTTATTCAATCCTTTTCTGAGCAATGCTTATGAAAACGATTTTGACGAACAAAGGATAGGTGCGAACGTGCGTACGGTGAAGAAGAAATATAATTATACCCTCGGCGTCAGTGTACAGCCGGTAAACCTCAATGGATATTCCATTACGAAAGACAGTGCATATACCCCACAGCAACGTATAAACGTTTTTCCGGTGGCGCGTTTCGGTTATAATTTCACCCGCACAAAATCCTTCAATGCAAACTATTCTGGCAACGCGAACCAGCCAAGTTTCAGCCAGCTGCAGCCGGTGCGCGACAATAGTAATGTTCAATTCCAGAGCCAGGGTAATCCAGGCTTAAAGCCAGAGCAGGCGCATAACCTCAGTATGTTTTACAATAATTTCAATTTTCAGTCGGGCAAGGTGTTGTTTACCGGCATCAACGCCAGGGTAATGCAGAACCAGATCGTTAACAACGTCATTTCGCTAACAAGCGACGGTGCGCAACTTACGATTCCTGAAAATGTCAACGGTTATTATACTGTTTCAGGATTTTATAACTGGAGTAAACCATATCAGAACAGGAAATATGTTTTCAGCCTGAATGGCCTTGTCAATTACACCCATAATATCGGGTTGATTGACAGCCAGAGAAATATTGGCAAAAATGTTTATGCGGCACAGGGAGTCAATATGGAGTACAACCACAAGGAATGGTGGGAAATAGACTTTGGGGCCAGGTATTTTATCAACAAAACCGAATATTCCATCACCGAGGTCCAAAACAACAACTCTAATGGCTGGACGCTGACGTCTAACAGCAGGCTTGATATGCCGGGTGCTCTTACGCTGAGGTACGACCTGCAGTATATGATCAATAACGGACTGAATATACAGGGCAACACCAATTATTTGCTGATGAATGCCTCGCTGGAAAAAACGGTGTTTAAAAAGAAAAACGGCTTCATCAGGCTCTCCGGCTATGATCTGTTTAAGCAAAATACCAATATCAGCAGGGTAGTTACAGGTAACAGTATTACCGATACCCGAACGAAACTTTTGACCCGCTATTTCATGCTGAGCTTTACCTACAGGTTGAATCGTTTCCAGGGTCAGCAATCCGGCAATCGTCCACCGGGTGATGGTCCCCGGCAAATGAGGATAACCAACGAGTAGAAAGAAGGGAAATTCCTTACCTTTGCCGCCGTAAACAATTAACGGGTTGGCGAATTGACGGATTGGCGGATTTCTCCTGCATTTCGTTTAATCCGCAAATTCGTAAATCCGCAAATCCGCAAATAATTATGGCCGGTCAATTAAAGGAAGTACGTAACAGGATCAAGTCGGTACAATCTACTCAACAGATCACCAAAGCGATGAAAATGGTGAGTGCCGCGAAACTTAGAAGGGCACAGGATGCCATCATCCAGATGCGGCCTTACGCCAATAAATTACAGGATATGCTCAGTAATATCGTGAGCAACACCGAAGGCGGTGGGGGCGGACTTGACCTGGCTACGGAGCGTCCGGTACAAAGCGTACTCGTGATCGTAATCACCAGTGACCGCGGGCTTTGCGGCGGATATAACGTCAACATTTCCAAACTTGCGATACAGACCATTCACGAAAAATATGAGAGTCAGCTAAAAAAGGGCAAATTGGTTGTTTGGGGTATTGGTAAAAAAGGATCAGAATATTTCCAGCGCCGGGGTTTCACCGTCAATGTGGATCACCGTGATGTATTCCATCATATATCTTTTTCTAATGTTCAAAATGTGGCCCAGGCTGCTATTAAAGCTTACCTAAATAAAGAATTTGATGTCATTGAACTGGTATACAGTCAGTTTAAAAACGCAGCCACTCAACGCTTTACAGTAGAGCGCTACCTGCCTATTCCCAAAACAGTTGAAGCTGCAGGTAAAAAAGTTGCCAAGGCCGATTTTATATTTGAACCCGCTAAAGACGTGTTGATTTCAGAACTGATGCCGAAGATTCTGAACACACAATTATTCAAGGCTATTCTTGACGCCAACGCTTCAGAGCATGGAGCCAGGATGACAGCTATGGAAAAAGCATCTGAAAATGCTGAAGACCTGATCAAATCACTCAAAATATCGTACAACAGGGCAAGGCAGGCTGCCATTACTACCGAACTCACAGAGATTGTAAGTGGAGCAGCAGCGCTTGAGGGATAAATTCCTAATTCGGAAATTGGCAAATTAGAAAAATGTGGAAGTGCAAATGAGGAAGTGTATATATGGAGTGCATCGTCTTATAGAAATCACGGAAGTGCAGCCTCGCTATAGTAAGAACAAGAACTCGTTGCAAACTGATCGGAAAATTCCACATTGACACATCAGACTGTGGACATTTAGTTCAGGCAAAAATCAAATAACAGCGTAAATTATCTCATGGAAATTTCTAATCTGATCCTTCATATCGAAGCGCTGATCTTTGCAAGTGAAAAACCACTCACATCACTTGATGTGGTTGAACTGGTGAATAGTGCTTTCGGTTTCATGGAAGATAAGATCAGCCTCGACCAGGTAGAAACATCTATAGAGGGGATCCGGGAAAAATATGCCGCTGAATTTTATCCTTTCGAACTTCGCCAGAGCGGCGGCGGATGGCAGTTCCTGACAAAAAGGGATTTTCACAAAACCATTGCTCAACTGAATGGCGACAAATTTTTAAAACGCCTGTCCACCGCAGCACTCGAAACACTGGCCATTATAGCGTACAAGCAGCCAATCACTAAGTCGGAAATTGAAGCCATTCGTGGTGTCAACAGTGATTACAGTATACAGAAACTGCTGGAAAAAGAACTTGTTGTGATCACGGGCAGAAATGAACTCATGCCCGGAAAGCCTTTGGTGTACAGCACTTCGCGACATTTCATGGATTATTTCGGCATTAATTCCGCGGAAGACCTGCCAAAAATCAATGAAGTACTGGCAGAACAAATCGTATCACCAACCTTAGTGCAGGCTGAACATTTTGAAGTGGATGAAGACGCAGTATTGCTGGTTACAGAAGAAGGTGAATTGATCGACAAAGGAACCGAACCGGATGTTGATACTGAGGCAGACAATACCCGCCCCGACGAGGATCCACAGAATTAATATTGTTGATTCTAAATCGTAGTTAGCAACACAGAGGTCCCTGAATAACGGTCTTCCTTGACTATAAAATCTTAGACGTAAATTCAGGGTTAATTTCTGGACATCGGTCCGCTGTACCGCATTACTCACATTAAAAAATTATAAAAATTTGTCTTCACCAGTTTTGAGCAACGAACAATTAATCGAGATAGCCAATCAGTTTGGTACACCAGTATATGTATATCATGCCGAAAGGATTGCTGATCAGTATAAGAAATTGAAAGACGCATTTAAAGATTCCGACGCTAAATTCTTCTATGCCTGCAAGGCGTTAACCAATATCAATGTCCTTAAACTCGTAAGGCAGATCGGAGCGGGGCTGGATTGTGTTTCTATTTATGAAGTGCTGCTAGGTCTGAAGGCTGGCTTCGAAGCTAAAGATATTTTGTTCACACCAAACTGCACCGATTTTCAGGAATACGTCCAGGCAAAAGACCTGGGCGTTAATATCAACATAGATAACATCTCTATACTCGAACAATTCGGAAATAAATTCGGATCGTCTTATCCTGTGGTGATACGGCTTAATCCGCATATCATGGCGGGCGGAAATTTCAAAATCTCCACAGGTCACGTAGACAGCAAGTTCGGTATTTCCATTCACCAGATCCGACATATTGAACGCGTTGTCAAAACAACCAAAATACAGGTCAAGGGTATTCATATGCATACCGGTTCAGAGATTAAAGATGTCGGCGTTTTCCTGGAAGGGCTCGAAGTAATGTTCACGTTGGCAAAACATTTCCCTGAACTTGAATTCATTGATCTGGGCAGCGGTTTCAAAGTGCCTTATCAGCCGGGCGATCCGGAAACGGATGTTGCCGGATTAGGCACCCGGGTTGCAGAAGCATTCCGCAACTATGAAAAAGAAACCGGACATAAATTGCAGGTCTGGTTTGAACCCGGAAAATACCTGGTGAGCGAAGCAGGTTACTTTGTCGTAAAAGCCAATGTGATCAAACAGACCCCTGCAACCGTTTTCGTTGGCGTGAACAGCGGCTTTAACCACCTCATCAGGCCCATGTTCTACGAATCTTATCATCATATTGTCAATATCTCAAACCCTGCCGGTCCTGAAAGAATCTATACGGTAGTTGGACATATCTGTGAGACAGATACTTTTGCCTGGGACAGGAAACTTAATGAAGTTCGGGAAGGTGATTACCTGGTCTTTTATAATGCTGGTGCTTATGGATTTGAAATGAGCAGCAATTTCAATTCACGCCTCCGACCCGCAGAGATTATGGTTATGGATGGCAACTACCACCTGATCAGGAAAAGAGACGTTTTTGAGGACCTCCTTAAAAACCAGGTAGAGCTCGAAGTTTTCCACAACTTGTCCGTCTGAGGCATGATTTAACTTTACGATTTTTGGTTTCATTTTGAAATATGGTGAAATATGATCAGATTTAATATCAGATCACCCTTTTCAAAATTCCCTCAATAATATGGAACCCGATCGTAGACTTACCACTCCTGCATTTAACAGGATCATGCATGTTTTTGTCTATTTTATTTTTATTTTCCTGGCAGCCTGCGGTAAGAAAAACACAGCAGTATCTTCTGACCCGTCAGCATTTACGACTTATATAGAGTCCTATTCAAGCGGAACGATTTCCCGTGCAGGAAATATCCGGGTTAGACTTGCTGAGCAGCAAAATGTTACGCATACCCTTAATGAACCCGTAACGGACAATATATTTACTATTAGTCCGTCAGTAAAAGGAAAAACATATTGGATTGATTCCCGAACCATTGAATTTAATCCTGATACTGAACTGGAACCTGCCAAAGCATACGAAATAAGTTTCAACCTCGGAAAAATTCTCACTACGCCTCCAACACACCAGGTATTCAATTTTCATATAGAAACACTGAAGCCTGCGTTTACGATGGTGGAGAGTGGACTTAGAAGCCTGAACGGAAGCAATGATAAAATGGAATTATCTGGCAGTATTGAAACAGCTGATATTGAAAATGGACAACAGGTTGAGAAAATAGTTACAGCGGCCCTCAACGGAACAACGTTAAAAATAAACTGGAGCCATCGGGAAGACAGCCGGATGCACGATTTTACCATTAGCCCCGTGTTGCGCGGAAATGTAGCCGTACCACTTGTTCTTTCCCTAAACGGCAAACCCATCTCGAACAAGATAACGTCAACGACTACCCTAAGTGTTCCGGCTATTGGTCAGTTTATCGTGATGAAAGTAAATGCCGTTCAACAAGATGAGTCTTATGTATTGGTGCAGTTTTCTGATCCTATTGACAACCGCCAGGACCTTCGCGGATTGTTATCCATTGAGGGAAAGGAAGAACCTGCATTCGTCATAAATGGAAGCGAGGTAAAACTGTATACCAGTGAAACGCCAGATGGTGACTATGCGGTGAATGTAAATGCTGGCATCCTGAACAAATGGAACCAGAAACTTAACAAGGGATATTCATCAAGCATTTTTTTTGAAAGCCGACTCCCTTCAGTATCTATTGCAGGAAGAGGTGTGATCCTTCCCAACAGTGGAAAACTGCTTCTGCCGTTCCAGGCGGTTAACCTGAGTGCGGTGGATGTGAGTATTGTCCGCATATACGAGAACAATATTCCACAGTTCCTCCAGCAAAATGAACTTGACGGGGAAGAAGATCTCCGCAGAGTAGCTAGTCCGGTAGTGCAGGCTACAGTAAGGCTGGATGATGATAAAAACCTTGACCTGCACAAAAAACAGACCTTCTCGCTCAATATTGACAAGTATTTGAAAACCCAACCCGGCGCCATTTATAGGGTCATGATCGGGTTTCGTCCGCAGTACTCATTGTACACCTGTACAGGAAAAAGTTCAGATGCAAACGAGGATGAAGAGGATGATGAAGATGATGAAAGTTATAACTGGGCAGTATATGAAAATGATGCAGTTGAAGGCATTGATGATGACAATAATTTCTGGAACCGATATAATAATTATTATCCATTTGGTTATAAATGGAGCCAGCGAAACAACCCCTGCCACAAGGCGTATTATAATAAAGAAAAATGGGCGGCAAGAAATGTAATGGCTTCGAACCTGGGCATCATTGCAAAAAGAGGTAACGACAAGCAAGTGTTTGTTGCGGTAACCGATCTGCTCACTACTGTACCACTTGGCGGCGTTGAATTGGAGTTGCTGGACTACCAGCAGCAGGTGATCGGGAAATTTGTAACCGGAGCGGATGGTACCGTTGCATTTGAAGCAAAACGGAAGCCATTTTTGCTGGTTGCCAAAAAAGGGGCGGAGCGGGGATACGTTAAACTTGACGATGGCAATGCGCTTCCACTAACACGCTTCGATATATCAGGGGAAGACATCCGTAGTGGCACCAAAGGATTCATTTTTGGTGAAAGAGGTGTGTGGCGGCCGGGTGATTCAATATACCTCAGTTTTATTGTTGAAAATGCTACACTGCCGGAAGACCATCCGGTATTATTAGAGTTATACACCCCGCAGGGGCAACTCTTTACATCAATGACGGAAACCAGGAATATCAAGGGCTTTTATGTATTCCGGACGGCCACCTCCGCAGCTTCACCAACGGGTAACTGGCTGGCAAAAGTGAAAGTTGGTGGTGCAACCTTTGAAAAAAGGCTGAAGGTGGAAACGGTAATGCCTAACCGAATTAAGATCAACCTCGACTTCGGCGCGAAAAATATGCTGGGTAAAAATGTACAAGCTGATGCAGCATTAACAGCAGCGTGGCTGTTCGGCGCTCCGGCAAAAAATTTGAAAGCAAAAGTCGATGCTTCTTTATATGCAGGTAAAACAAGTTTTGCCGGGCTCGACAGCTATGTTTTTGATAATCCGGTATCGTCCTATAAAACGCAGGCCCAGTCTATTTTTGATGGCAGCCTTGATGCAGAGGGTAAAGCAAGGCTGAATGTTTCCTTTAAACTTGCTGATCCACCGCCCGGAATGCTATCGGCCAATATATTGGTAAAAGTATTTGAACCGGGGGGAGCGTTTAGTGTAGACAACAATTCGGTCCCCTACAGTCCTTATACAGGATATGCCGGGATAAGGTTACCGGCCGGACAAAAACCCTGGGGTTTTCTGCTAAATGGTAAAAAGTATTCAATGGACCTGGTTAACGTTGATCCATTAGGAAAAACAATGCAGGGAAATTCCGTTTTTGTTATTGAATGGTATAAAGTGCAGTGGAGATGGTGGTGGGATAATACGAGTGATGACCTCAGCAACTTTACAGAAGATAAATACAGTAAAGTTTTGCGGAAGGATACCGTAAGGTTTACTAATGGTAAAGCCTCTGTTCTTTTCCAGTCCCCCGGCGACGAATGGGGAAGATACCTGTTGCTGGTGAAAGACGTTAACAGTGGCCACACTACAGGGCAAACAGTGTATTTTGACGACCCTTACTGGCAAACAAGAAAGGATAACGACTATACGGCCGCAGCCATGTTATCGTTCACTTCAGATAAAGGAAAATATGCTATCGGCGAAGAAGTTAAGCTGACCATTCCCAGCAGTAAAGGGGGACGTTTGTTGGTAAGTGTAGAAAATGGAAGCAGGGTGATTAAAACATTCTGGAAAGAAACCTCACAGGGAAAGACCAACGTGAATTTTACGATTGAGGATAATATGGCGCCAAACGTGTATGTAAACGTTTCGCTGTTACAACCTCATGCGCAGACCACCAATGACCTTCCGATCCGCATGTATGGTGTGATCCCACTGATCGTGGAAAACAAGAATTCATTTCTTACGCCAAAGATCAGTATGCCCGCAGTGATACGTTCAGAAAAAGAAGTTAGTGTAAGCGTTTCGGAGACCGCTGGTAAAGCCATGGCCTATAGCCTGGCGATTGTTGATGAAGGATTGCTCGACCTGACCAGGTTTAAAACACCCGATCCCCATGCTGCATTTTTTGCAAGGGAAGCTTTGGGCGTAAAAAGTTGGGATATGTTTGATGCTGTACTCGGCGCATGGGCAGGGGGCATCGAACGCATACTCACCATCGGTGGTGATGAAGAAGCGAGAGCCGGGGGAAAACAAAAAAAGGCTAACAGGTTTGTTCCCGTGGTCAAATATTTGGGACCTTTCCTGTTGACCAAAGGATCCAGTAACCAGCATAAGTTTACACTGCCGCAGTATATAGGTGCAGTACGGGTGATGGTAATTGCTGCAGATCATGGGGCGTACGGATATGCTGAAAAATCGGTAACTGTTAAACAACCGGTGATGTTATTGCCCACACTGCCACGCGTAACCGGTCCGAATGAGGAATTTCGGGTACCCGTTACCGTTTTCTATATGGAATCGGCGCCCGGTACTGTGAGTGTTTCGGTTAAGCCTGATGAACATTTTGACGTGATTGGAAGTGTAAGCCAGAGTGTTAGTTTTAGTTCGATGGGTGACCAGGTGGTATACTTTACCCTTAAGGCGAAGCCAATTACAGGGGTAGGAAAAATTTCTGTTTCTGCGGAAACCGGTAAGGAAAAAATCGGTACGAGTACAGAAATTGATGTCCGTAACCCCAATGCTTTTATTACGCAGGTCAGCAGTAAAGAACTCGCTGCCGGACAACAGTGGAAGCAGGTATTACCTGCCATTGGTAATACGGTGAATGCAAAAGCTGTATTGGAAATATCCTCGCTTCCTGCAATCAATCTTTCTAAAAGGCTTGATTATTTAATTAGCTATCCCCATGGATGTATCGAACAGACAACCTCCGCATTATTTCCACAATTATATCTTGACAGGATGGTGGATCTTGACGACAGACACAAGGCAGAGATCAACCGGAATGTGCTGGCGGGAATCGACAAACTGAGAAATTTTCAACGTCCCGAAGGCGGGTTCAGCTATTGGCCCGGTGAACCGGAAGCCGATGAATGGGGTAGTTCCTATACTGGTCATTTTTTAATTGAAGCGGGTAAGAAAGGGTATAATGTGCCAACCGAAATGACGAGGTCCTGGCTTAGTTATACACGCAATAAAGCGGTAAGCTGGCAGCCTGATACCAGGAATTTTTATGGCGGTGACCTGTCACAGTCGTACCGCCTTTATTTACTTGCACTTGCAGGTTCTCCGGAAATAGGCGCTATGAACAGGTTAAAAGCATTCGCATATCTTTCTGCTGAAGCTAAGTGGCGGCTTGCGGCAGCCTATAAGCTTGCCGGGCAGTCGGCCACCGCAGAAGGGTTGATCAGAAACCTTCCCACCAGCTTTCCAAAAAGAACTTCACCAGGGTTTACCTATGGTTCTGATCTGAGGGATATGGCGATGGTGCTGGAGACACTAACGTTGATAGATAAACGCAGTGAGGCCTCTGTGCTGCTTAACAGTGTCGCAGCAGGTCTGGCGAATGATGAATGGTATAGTACTCAAACAACTTCCTATGCCCTGTTGGCAATTGCGGGGTATTGCGGCAGTAATCCATCCGGGCAGAAACTGATCGCTGAAATTTCAGTAAATGGCAAGCCGCTTAATATTTCTTCATCCGCTTACATCAGGCAGATCCCTGTTGAGTTTGTTTCTGGCAAAGCAGGAATTTCTGTAGTGAACAAAGGTGCAAACCAGTTATACGTACGGTTGATCACACAGGGGCAGCCCATACCAGGGAACGAACAAATACCGTCTTTCAACAATCCTGACCTAAAGATAAACAGCAGCTTTTCAGGCATGGATGGTAAATCCATAAATCCCGAATCTATCAGGCAGGGCACTGATTTCGTGGCGAAGGTTACTATTACCAATCCCGGTAGAAGGGGGAAGTATGAGCAGATGGCTTTATCGCAGGTGTTTCCAAGCGGGTGGGAAATACTCAACACCAGGTTGCTGGGTAACGAGGGCAGCTATAAAGGATCAGCTTACCGATACCGCGACTTCCGTGACGACAGGGTGAATACGTATTTTGATATTGCAGGCGGACAAACCCTGACATACTACGTACTGCTTAATGCTGCATATATAGGTCGATATTATTACCCGGGCGTGTATTGTGAACAGATGTATGACAAAACCATCAGCAGCGGTGTGGCCGGAAAATGGTTAGAAGTGGTGAAGTAAAATGACCATAACAAAAAATAGAAGAGGGATTGGCATTGCGTTCATCGTTTTTTCGGTTGCCGCATTGTTATCCTATGCACTATGCCTTCCTCCAAAATTGTTTACCGATCCGGACTCCTGGGTCATGACTGACGAAGAAGGCGAACTGCTCTCCGCCTCGGTAGCTGAAGATGGCCAGTGGCGCTTTCCTTCAAATGGAACTGTGCCACCAAAATTTGCTGCCTGCATACTAACGTATGAGGATAAACGATTTTACCTGCACCAGGGTGTTGACGGTGCTTCTTTATTGAGGGCGGTAAAGCAGAATTTCAGCCAGCAGAAAACCGTAAGCGGGGCAAGTACCATTACGATGCAGGTGATCAGGCTATCAAGGCAGCAGCGCCGTACGCTTCCGGAAAAGTTTATAGAGATGATCATGGCGTTGAGGCTGGAGCTAACCCATTCGAAGCAGGAGATATTATCACTCTATGCTTCGCATGCGCCTTTTGGAGGCAATGTGGTTGGGCTTGATGCCGCTGCGTGGAGGTATTTTGGTCGTAGTCCAAATCAACTTTCCTGGAGTGAGATGGCGACGCTGGCAGTACTTCCCAATGCGCCCTCACTCGTACATCCGGGAAAGAACCGGGCATTGTTGATGAAGAAGCGGAACGCATTAATTGACGCCATCGAACGGCAGGGATTCATCGATCATGAAACTTCAGCTTTATCAAAACAGGAAGGCATTCCGGAACATCCTCACGACCTTCCGATGTTAGCACCGCATTTGTTGCAACGTTATGTAAGAGAACATCCCAGGGAGAGCAGGCATGTGGTAACGACCTTACAAGCAGGTCTGCAAAAGCAGGTAAATAACCTGATGGACATTCATCATCAACAGCTTTCCAAAAACGGTATCAATAACCTGGCGGTGTTGATCCTGGATGTGGAAACTGGCGCAGTAAAAGCCTATGGTGGAAACATCTACCTTCCCAAGGATCCTGAAATGGCTTCGCACGTAGATATTATTCCTTCCCTCAGAAGCCCTGGCAGCGTTATGAAACCACTATTATATGCCGCTGCTATGCACGATGGGATCATACTTCCCAACAGTCTTATTCCAGACATTCCTGTTCAGATAGCAGGATATACACCACGTAATTTCAACGATGAATTTGATGGAGCAGTGCCAGCTTCCGCAGCGCTTTCAAGATCCCTTAATATACCCGCTATAAAAATCCTGCAACAGTATAAGTATCAGCGTTTCTATAACCTGCTGAAAAATGTTGGCGTTAATAGTTTAAAGAAACCTGCAGACCACTATGGACTGTCGATCATCCTTGGCGGTGCAGAGGTGAGTGCATGGGATCTTGGCGGGGTGTATGCCTCACTGGCCAGGAGTTTAAATCATCAATACCTAAATAAAGGAACAGTGCGAAAGACCGACTTTCATCCCGCAATATATATGGCAGAAACAAGTACATCCAGAGTCACAGGTCGTTTATCAAAAAGTGAAAATAGGGTAGCCATTGCCGACAGTGGCGTAATGAATGGGCTTGACCTTACATCCCTCTGGTATACCTTCAAAGCCATGAAGGAGGTTGCGAGACCGGGGGATGAATCGTTGTGGGAAAAGTTTCAGTCATCCAATAATATTTACTGGAAGACCGGGACGAGCTTTGGATTCAGGGATGGATGGTCCATCGGTGTCACCACAAAGAATGTGGTGGTGGTCTGGGCCGGCAATGCTGACGGTGAAGGAAGACCCGGATTAACGGGTATACAGGCTGCAGCACCACTGATGTTTGATGTTTTCCGATTATTGCCCGATGCCCCTCCGTTCTCCATGCCTTTTGTCGGGAATAGTGAAGTGATCGTATGCGAAGCATCGGGTTTCAGGGCTGGTCCCTACTGCGAAAAGACGAACCCTTTAGTAGTTCAGGAAAACGGCACAGACGCACCTTTATGTCCATACCATAAAAAAATAAACCTGGACAGAACGGGGTTATTCCAGGTAAACAGTACCTGCTATCCCGTGTTCAACATGCAACAAAAAAGCTGGTTTATACTACCGCCGATAATGGAAAACTATTATGTAAAAAATCATCACGACTATCATCCTCTACCACCTTTCATTAGTGGCTGTAAGGCTGCCTCGGCGATAAAAGAAATGGATATCATTTATCCGGGTCCGGCTGCTAAGATATCCGTACCGGTTGAACTGGATGGGGTAAAAGGCAGTACCATATTCAAAGCAGCACATAGTAATGCTGAAGCGAAAATATACTGGCATCTTGACGACCAGTTCATCGGCACTACTGAACGTTTTCACCAGGTGTCTTTCGATCCATTACCGGGTAAACACAAACTGACTATCATGGATGAAAGGGGTGAATCTGTAACGCGATGGTTCAGTATTACGGAAAACTGATACTTTATCAGGATTTGCTATATTGTATGGTAGAAAAACACTCCATGTCAGATTCTTCAACAGCATTCATACAGTTAATGGGAAATGGAATGAAACTGAAATATTTTCTGTTCAGTAAACTTCCCAGTGCTTATTTTTCCGGCGTAAGGGTAAAAACACTTGATCAGCGTTATGCTGAAGTTACGGTACCGTTCAAATGGTTCTCGCAAAATCCTTTCCGGTCAACTTACTTTGCGTGCCTTTCGATGGCAGCAGAAATGAGTACAGGCCTTTTGGCCATGATGCATATTTACAAAAAACAACCTTCTGTTTCGATGCTGGTATTATCTGTGAATGGTAATTTCCATAAAAAAGCAACGGGCATCACCACGTTCAGAAGTGATGATGGGGATCGCATAAAGCAGGTGATCGAAGAGGCCATTCAATCTGGCGAAGGAAAAACCATTCAGGCAACCTCGAAGGGTGTTAATGACAAAGGAGAAATAGTCGCAGATTTTGTGATCACATGGTCGTTTAAAGCAAAGAAAAAATAACATATGAAGATAGCTTTTCATGGAGCGGCAAGGTGTGTCACAGGATCGAAGCATCTGCTGACACTGCAGAATGGAAGGAAAATATTACTTGATTGCGGAATGTTCCAGGGAATGGGAAGGGATACGGATGCATTAAACAGAAGTTTTGGTTTCAATCCA
>JANMMA010000294.1:0-9175 GCA_031372815.1 Sphingobacteriales bacterium | reverse complement strand
AATTATTACTGTGTAACACAGGATACCGGATGGCTGCGGGAAAAAGGCTGGCCCATACTTTCTGCCACGGCCGAATTCTGGGCTTCGAGAGTGGAACGCAATGGCCCCGGAAAATACGACATAAAAAACGTTGTAGCGGCTGATGAGTGGGCTGAAAACGTTGACAATAATGCCTTCACCAATGCAGCAGCTAAGGCAAACCTGAGTTTCGCCAATATGGCCGCCGAGATCCTGAAAATAAAAACAAATACAGACTGGACGCTGGTGGCCAACAATATTCCAATTCTTAAAATGGCTGATGGCGTAACGCGTGAACACGCCACCTATAATGGCGAAGGCATTAAGCAGGCCGATGTAAACCTTTTATCGTATCCGCTTAAAGAAGTGACTGATCCAAAGGCGATTAAGGCAGACCTTGATTACTATTCGAAAAGAGTACCTGAATCTGGCACTCCAGCCATGACGCAGGCTGTTTTTACGACGCTTTATGCG
The DNA here is from genome assembly GCA_031372815.1 of Sphingobacteriales bacterium. Lineage (GTDB taxonomy): Bacteria > Bacteroidota > Bacteroidia > Chitinophagales > Chitinophagaceae > Pollutibacter. Next base: position 8,683 of record JANMMA010000294.1, on the reverse strand, counting down.
CGGCTGGGCGATATGGATGCAGCATTTAAGTGGTTCAACGAGTCTTATATTCCGAACCTCAACCCACCGTTTAGGGTGATCGCCGAGACAAAAGGAGGAACCAATCCTTATTTTTCTACCGGCGCAGGAGGTATCATTCAAAGCGTGGTCATGGGATTTGGCGGACTGGATATCACCCCCCAGGGAATCAAACAGGTGAAAACAAAACTACCCGCAAAGTGGAAAAGCCTGACCATCACGGGAGTAGGGAAAGACAGGAAGACGTATACGGTAAAATAAAATTTTTATATATTGCGGGTTCAAAGGAATTGCGGATTGCGGATTACGAATTGCGAATTGAACACAATAGACGAAATTCTTAATCAGAAATTTATAATCCGAAATCCGCAATCCGCAATCCGCAATCCGCAATCCGAAATCCGTAATTCGTAATTGAAAAGATTGAGAATTTTTACTACGATATTGTTGTTAACGATCCACCTATTCAATATAGGCGGCTACCGGTTCGTTTTTGATGAGCTGGAAAGCCGTGCGTCATTTCAACTGGTTGAAAAGCTCGACAACAAAGAATACAATGATGCGGAACTGATCGAAATGAAGGTTCCGCTTCCTATGCCTTATCAAACAAACTGGGCCTCTTTCGAACGGTATGATGGTGAGATCGAAATACAGGGTGTTCATTATAATTATGTGAAACGTAAGGTGCTGAATGATACCCTTATTCTGATGTGTATTCCGAACCACGGTAAGATGAAACTGAACAGTGCGAAGGAACAATTCTTTTCTTTGGTCAATGACGTGAGCCAGCGTGGAGACCAAAAAGGGTCAGCACCCAAATCAACCCTTATAAAAAGCATTACAACGGATTACCAGGTAACAGAACCTGTTTCTATGGTGCCGGTATTCGTTCATTCATTGCCAGAGCACGTCCCTGGTATTTGTCATTTCCCTTCCTCTACTGAGCCAGGTGTGCTGTATCAGCCACCGGAATTTGCGCTGGGTTGATGTAGTAACCCACTTATTTATTTTCCCATTAGCAGTTATGTTGCACCATCATTATTGGTGTACTAAACGGGGCACTACATTTCCATCTTCAAGCAAGTTTGTTTTTTACATTAACCTGTCGAGTGGTCCATCCAGGCCAGGAGAATTTTTTATGAAACAGTTGATCTCATTACTATGTATTGCAGGATGTGTTGCATCCTGTGCTCCAACTAACGACAAATCGGTTAACCAGGCTTCCTATACTGTTTATACAGACAACGCTGTTGTGTACTGCAAAACAGTAAAGCAACTCAACAATATCGTGTTGGAGAATAATTTTCCACCCATGGTAGCCGCAAGAAATTATGCTTATGCGAATATCGCCGCCTATGAATGCATGGTTGCAGGTGATACGAGCTGGCAAACACTTGCCGGGCAGATCAGGCACATGCCTTCCATGCCAAGGTTGCCTAAAGGAGAGCCGATAGATTACCATCTCGCTTCATTACTCGCTTTTGTAAAAGTGGGCAATGCAGTGACCTTTCCTGAAGGTAGTATGATGGCCTATTATGATTTGTTGAAGCATGAGGCAGACAGCCTGGGTATTCCCGATAAACTCAAGGAAAACACGATCCGCTTTGCAGATACCATTGCCAGGGCTGTCCTGGAATGGAGTAAGGGCGACAATTACAGTACCACAAGAGGTGCCTCGAGATACGCTGTTGATGAGACGCCTGGTCGATGGACGCCGACGCCGCCAATGTATGCAACAGCACTGGAGCCTCACTGGATGGAAATGCGTCCTATGGTGATGGATTCTGCTTCTCAATGTAAACCCAAGAGGCCACCCCTATTTGATGTAAAAAACAAACAAGGTGAATTTTATAAGGCAATGATGGAAGTGAAGACCATCAGTGACAGCCTTACGGATGAGCAAAAGCACATTGCTGACTTCTGGGACGACAATCCCTTCAAGATGAACGTCACAGGCCACGTGCAGTTTGCCACCAAGAAATTTTCACCACCCGGCCATTGGATGAATATTGTAGGTATTGCATCAGAAAAAGCAGGCGCGGATTTCAATACTACCGTTGCCGCATACACGAAAACATCCATTGCGCTGTTTGATGCTTTTATCGCCTGCTGGGATGAAAAATACCGGAGTAATTTTGTAAGGCCGGAGACGGCGATCAACGCTTTTGTAGATCCCAACTGGCAGCCTTATATACAGACGCCTCCTTTTCCCTCTTATATAGGCGGTCACTCCACCATATCATCAGCAGCCGCTGAAGTAATGACACAATTTTACGGCGAAAGGTCATTTACCGATACCTCCCTCCTCGAATTCGGTATTGCCAACCGTGAGATCAGATCATTTCGGGGCGCTGCACAGGAAGCTGGTATGTCACGCATTTACGGAGGCATCCATTATCGATTTGATTGCGACGAAGGTGCCCGCACAGGAAGAAAAGTTGGCGAGATGGTGGTTAACCGTCTGCGTTTAAAAACAACCGGAGCGCCATTAAAACTTGCCAACGCGAACTAACTCTATTATCCCTCAAAACAAAAAAATGAAACGCATTTACATATTCTTAATAGTATTCATAGCCGGTATATCAACAGAACATATTATGGCACAGGGTTGTGTAGCCATTCGCAGTTCAGGCGGATTGGGCTGCAGTCTGAAAGAGCACTCCAAAGACAGCTCGGGCTGGATGCTCAATATCAATAATCGTTATTTCAAATCGTACAAGCATTTTGTAGGTAAAGAAGAACAGGAAGAAAGGGTAGAGAAGGGTACTGAGGTGATCAATCATGCGTATACCATGGATATTTTTCTACTGAAAAATATTAATCATCGCTGGTCTATTGGGATGGACCTTCCAATCAATGTAAACTCACGGTCATCACTTTATGAGCATGGCGGAAACACTGCAGGTGCATCTGCCCGACATAGCACAAATTCTGTAGGCATAGGTGATATGAGGATCACTGCTTACCGCTGGCTATGGAATCCGATGACACATATGAAGTGGAATATACAGGCAGGCCTTGGGATCAAACTTCCAACGGGAGATTATAAGTACCAGGATTATTTCATCAAGAACGACAGTACAAAAATACTTGGGCCCGTTGACCAGTCGATCCAATTGGGTGATGGCGGTACCGGTATCACAGCAGAGCTGAATATGTTTTATAACCTGAACAGGGCGGTAAGTATTTATGGAAATATGTATTACCTGCTTAATCCCAGGGAACAAAATGGTGTGAGTACATCAAGGGGCGGTCCAACCCCCGCCACCAGCATTGCTTATGGCAGTGATGTAATGAGCGTGCCGGATCAGTTTTCAATAAGGGCCGGAGTGAACTACTCATTCAGTAACATGACTGCATCCCTTGGTTTTCGCCATGAGGAAATACCCGTGTATGATCTTGTGGGCGGCAGCAGCGGATTTCGCAGGCCCGGCTATGTACAGGCCATTGAACCCGGGTTTGTATATATGCTGAAAAAGATAAACTTTTATGCCTATGTGCCTGTCGCACTGGTGCGCAACAGGACACAAAGTGTACCGGATAAAAATCGGTCTAAAATCACCGGTAAATATGCACAGGGTGATGCCGCATTTGCAGACTACGCTGTAAACATTGGTGTATCTATTAAACTTTAAACTACCTCTGGGTATAAAAATTTTTCTGATGAAAAAAAGTTTTCGCTACGTCGTTATATGCCTGTTTTTTTCCGCAGTAATGGGTAATAATCTGACTTACGGGCAAACTGAATTTGACGCCATCATGATGAACAAACAACAGTTTTGTTCGGGACTGATGTACACGCATTCTTCCTGGGATAATTACTGGGAAGGAACATTGAAACGTAATAACCTCAACCTCGGCACTGTTACTTCGCAATCCGTGATGGCGATGGGCAACTATGGTATAACAGACAATTTGAATATAATGGTGGGTGCCCCTTATGTGTGGACCAAAGCCAGTGCCGGAGTACTGGAAGGAATGAGTGGTGTGCAGGACATGAGCGTATGGGTGAAATGGCGGGCCCTTCGAAAGACCTATGGGCAACATAAAGTTTCATTGTTTGCTTTGGGTGGGTTTTCAACGCCACTAACCAATTATGTCATTAACTATCTCCCCATGTCGATAGGGCTTGGTACAACATCCTTAACAGGCAGACTAATGGTAGATTATCAGTATAAAAAATTGTCTGTTACTGGTTCTGCTGCTTTTGTGGGAAGGTCGAATGTTACACTCGACAGGGACAGTTATTATACCACAGAACTCCATCAAACCAGTGAAGTGAAGATGCCTAATGCTATGCAATACCAGCTCAGGGCGGGTTTCAGGGGAAAGTACTTATTGGCAGAAGCCTTATTGACAAACTGGACAACCCTTGGTGGTTTTGACATTACCAGGAACAACATGCCATTTGTCAGTAACCGGATGAATTCAACGATGGCAGGAATTAACATCAAGTATACCCTGCCTTTCTTTACGCATCTCGCAATACTTGGAGGAGCAAACTATACGGTTTCAGGAAGGAACGTGGGACAGTCTACGGCCATCAATACCGGTTTGTTTTATGCCTTCTATTTTGGTAAACATCATTCAACCACAAACTGATCAACATGAATAATGTAAAAAATACAATAGCGAAAAAATGGGCGTCCTTGCTGATCATGATGTTGGTGTTGTTGGCGTCATGTTCAAAAGACATTACAGAAAGAACAGCTAATGTGCAGTCGCTCGATCCTGCAAAAACAGACCTGGATGCAGGTGCCTGGAAAACAATATTGCTTACAGGCCCTACAGAATTTTCTGTTGCTGCACCTATTGCAACAACGAGCCCGGATTATATTGCCCAGGTCAATGAAATAAAATCATGGCAGGCAAATATTTCAGAAAGTGACAAACAACTGGTAAAATACTGGACCGCAGGTGCTGTGTTGAGATGGAATGAGATCATGCGGGAACTGGTAGCTAAGCATAATATACCTCCGTATCAGAATGCTGACGGCACATATCCCATTCCCAGTGCAGCTAACCCTCTAGCATACCCGCAGTTTCCTTTTGCCAATCCACCTTACGCCGCAAGGGCCTATGCTTACGTCAGTGCCGCGCAGTATGATGCATTGGTAGCAGCTCATTATTATAAGAAATTGTATAACCGCCAAGCGCCATATCTGGTTGACCAGGGGATTAAAGCAATGGTTCCTGCGTCTGCATTGCCTTCTTATCCATCGGAAGATGCCGTTGTAATAGGTGCGGCTGTAGAGATGATGAAACTGTTGTTTCCCGGTGACCAGGATTATATCAATAAGAAAGCAGAAGAACACAGAAGGGCGAGGATCATTGCAGGGGCAAATGTGAGGAGCGAACTAGAAGCCGGTGAAGCCTTAGGTAAAGCAGTAGCACAGAAGTTTGTTACCCGGGCAAGGGGCGACAGGGCTGGGGCTGCTGTTGGAACACCCGCAATATGGAAAAAATTGGAAGACGATACCAGGGCTAAGGGAGAAATTCCCTGGATCAGCCTCGAGTCTCCCAAAAGGCCGCCAATGTTGCCTTTGTTCGGGAAAGTAAAAACCTTTCTTTTTGATTCATTGACCGCAGTGTCATTAAGGCCGGGTCCGCCTCCGCCAACGTCAAGTGAACAAATGAGGAAAGAAACATCAGAAATATATCAGTTCGGCATGAACCTATCGCGTGAACAACAGGCGATAGCCCATTTCTGGGCTGATGGCATCGGTACCCCAACCCCACCGGGTCACTGGAATGCCATTGCTGCTGATGATTTCATTCAACAGCGTTTCAGTGAAGTACGTTGGGCGAGGAATATGGCGTTGTTGAATATGTCGCTTATGGATGCGGCAATAGTATGCTGGGATGCAAAGTATTTTTACTTCAATCCGCGGCCTTCACAGTTGGATCCCCTTATCAAAAGCACTACAGGCATACCGAATTTCCCTGCATATATATCAGGGCACTCAACTTTTAGCGGAGCGGCAGCCACCATCCTGGGCCATATTTCACCTTCGAATGCGGTTAAGTACCAGGACATGGCAAAGCAAGCTTCAATGTCCAGGTTATATGGTTGCATTCATTACAGGAGCGACTGTGAGACAGGCTTGGTAGTAGGGGCTAACGTAGGAAACTTTGCCGTGAACCGGGCGAAAACTGATGGTGCAGAGTGAGTAATGCGTTAATGCGATAATGCGATAATGCGATAATCTTTCGCCAGATTTGGCATTGTCGTTCCCTTGGGGGTATTTACTCGTCTTAGTATGCCGCAGAAAACGCTATACAGAGGTTGGGTAAAAATATTATTGTGATGATGTTACATGCATTTGAAAAATTGGAGTTTGGTTTACTGCTGAGCATGTTTTGTATGTTGAATGTGCATGCCCAGAATTCGGGAAGTATTTCTGACAGTTCATCAATAAAAGGCCTGGACAGTATCCTGATTATTTCAATATTGAAAAAGGGTACTGTCCAGTCTTTACCATCTGTAAAAGGAACGTACATTTTTGCCGGAAAGAAAACCGAAGTGATTAACCTCGATAAACTGGATGTAAACCGGGTGGATAATAATCCACGCCAGTTGTTTTCAAAGATCCCCGGTGTGTTTGTTTATGAAACCGATGGATCAGGTAACCAGGTAAATATTGCCACACGAGGACTCGATGCACACCGTTCATGGGAAATGAATATCAGGCATAATGAAGTGATGACGAATTCTGATCTCTATGGTTATCCTGCCAGCCACTTTAACGCGCCTTCTGAATCTATTGAACGAATAGAATTAGTCAGGGGAAGTGGTGCTTTGCAATATGGTGCACAGTTTGGAGGGATGGTGAATTATATCACTAAAGAAGCGGATTCCACAAAGCCCTTCTCCTTTGAGTCACAAAATTCAGCAGGTTCATATGGCTTGGTCAATACGTATAATGCCATCGGAGGCAAAACAAAAAAGTTTCAATATTACGCTTACGGTAACTTCCGGAGATCAGATGGTTATCGGGAAAATAGTGATTATCACTATGGTGCCGCGCATGCGCATGTGCAATACCAGCTGTCGAAATCATTCAAGGTCAGACTGGAGTATAATTATATGGATTATATCAACCATATCAATGGCGGACTCACAGATGCGCAATTCTATGAAAATCCACGCCAGTCCACCAGGAAAAGAAATTATTATAGTCCAACCATTCATGTGCCTTCTGTCCGCCTGGAGTATACTGTAAACAATAACCTAACCGTAAACTTCGTCAGTTCAGCTGTCCTGGGTTCAAGGAACAGCGTCCAGTTTATTGCCTTGTCGACCGTTGCTGACACTTTCAACACAACACTGAATTCATATAATCCACGACAGGTGGATATTGATAATTATAACAGTTATGCTAATGAGGTAAGGGCAAGACAGACATATCATTTTCTCGGAATGACGCATACGCTGGTGGGCGGTATGAGATATATAAATAACAATCTTATCAGAAAACAGCAGGGTAAGGGTACAACGGGATTTGATTATGATCTTACCTTAATTAATCCGCTATGGGGTCGGGATCTTTCTTTAAAAACACAAAACATTTCATTGTTTGCAGAGAACCTTTTTCAGGTTACCAGTAAGCTTATCGTTACTGCAGGATTAAGATTGGAGAATGGTGAAACCCGGATGAATGGAACAATTAAAAATTTCGATCCCAATTCCATTCCCGTAAGTATTGATCATAAGTTTACTTTACTAGGTTTCGGAACCCAGTATCAATTGGGTCAGCAGGTAAGTCTTTATGCCAACTGGTCTCAGGCTTACAGGCCGGTAATTTTCGCTGATATTATTCCGGCGACTTCACTCAATAAAATAGATCCGGGCATTAAAGACGCATTTGGACATAATGCTGAAGCAGGAATAAGGGGCAAGTTGAAAAATTATCTCAGTTTCCAGGTTACATTATTCAATTTACTGTACAAGAATCGAAGTGGTAATGTGGTGCTAAATGATAATAACGGTAATCCATATTTTTTGAAAACAAATACGGGAACAACCAGGTCAAACGGAATTGAAATCTATGCTGAATTGCAGCCTGTCAAGTGGCTGACCAGTTACCGGACGAGTCTGCAGATATCCATTTATACATCTACTTCATATTTACATGCACGTTATATTAAAGGCTCCGTAGTGTCGGGTCGTGTAAACAAAGATATTTCAGGCAATTATGTTGAAACTTCTCCTTCATGGATTAGCAGGAATGGCGTACAGGTGAGGTATAAAAAATTTTCAAGCACATTTCAATGGAGTTTTACCGGGAAGGCCTTTTCTGATCCCCTGAATACAACTTTGCCAAATGCTAGCGGAACTGTCGGTATTGTACCTGCATATCATCTTGCAGACTGGAATTTCACCTGGCATTTCAGTCAACATTATAATGTTAAACTGTTGATGAACAATCTTTTCAATAAGCAGTATTTCACAGAAAGGCCGGCATTTTTCCCGGGGCCGGGAGGGTTGTATCCATCAGATGGCCGGACGGTTATTGTTAGTTTCGGTCTTGGTTTTTAATGCACATTATAGTTTATGTCCGTCTGACGGCCGGACAGTAATTGTGAGTTTCTGGCGTCGTTTTTAGGGCATGTTAAACTTTATTAACATGTATACGTAAGTGGTAGTAAATTAAGTAACAGGCGA
>JANMMA010000280.1:0-14111 GCA_031372815.1 Sphingobacteriales bacterium | reverse complement strand
CGTTGATCCGCACCTGAATGTTGAGATTAGTGGTGACCAGACCAGGCTTCAACAGGTGCTGAATAACCTGCTGTCCAATGCAAAAAAATTCACGACCACTGGCCAGATAACAGTAACGGCCAGGGCCGAAAGTCGAAAAAGCCAGAACGTACTCGTATATTTTTGCGTCACTGACACAGGTATTGGTATACCATCGGCCAAACTCAAGCAGGTATTTGAAAGTTTTACCCAGGCTGATACGGAAACCACCCGGAAATACGGTGGCACAGGGCTTGGATTGGCTATTAGCAGATACATTGTTGACAAAATGGGTGGCGAACTGCAGGTGGAAAGTGAGGTAGGAAAAGGCAGTAGTTTTTATTTCTCGGTTGACTTTAAAGTCAACGCCAAAAAAGCTTATGTCAATGAAGCATCTTTGAAAGAATTAAGCGGACTTGCCGGACTAAGGATACTCCTGGCAGAAGACAATCCAATTAATATGCTTGTCGCAAAACGGTTCCTGCAAAAATGGAAATTGCTGGTCGACGAAGCAGTCAACGGTGTGGAAGCAGTAGCGTTGTTCAAGAAAAATAAGTATGACCTGTTGCTCATTGATCTTGAAATGCCTGAAATGGACGGCTCTGAAGCGGTTGCCCACATTCGTAAAATAAATACCGAGATTCCCATTGTCGCTTTTACCGCAGCCGTCTATGATGATATGCAGGCTGATCTGCTAAGAAAAGGATTTACGGAATTCATTCCAAAACCTTTCAGGCCGGAAGACCTCCATAAAAAAATTCTGCAGCTGACCGCGTACGACCAACTGCAGAAATTTAAATACGGCTAACAGATGTGGATGTGGAATTCTTCACTTTTTAATCTGCACACTTACTACATTTTCACATTTATATTTTCAAATTTCCACTTCCACACTTATCACATTAATCACATCTTCACATTTTCCTTCATCAGTCCCTGCTTGATCAATGCAGACCTGATCTTGTCTTCATACTGTTTGCTGATCGTGGCATTTTTCTGGTCAGCATCATTCACTTTTTGCTGAAGTGATTTTGCACGGTCAACCTGGAGATTATTTGGCGCAGACTCAGTATTGCAGACGGATGCATATACATCAGTAATCTCATCCCGCAACCTTTTTTCATCGGAAAAAATTGACGTTGACTTTGTCGGTATTAATTCTGTCTTAAGCGCTTCAAGCTTGTCGTAATATTCCTGCATCTGCTTCTTCACTTTGGTGTCCTTCACTTTATCGAGGTTATCTTTCAGCATTTTCTGCTTGGCAGAAATGTCAGCCACATTTTTTGCCAGTTGCTCATGGGTATTGTACAGTGCCATTGCCGTATTATGCTGAAGTTCACGATCTGCCATGGTGAATGATGATGAAGCATCATGAACGACCTTGATGGGCTGTTGATATTCCTTGTCTGCAACCTTCATTTTCAATATATAATTGCCAGGCATTACCTGTGGTGCAATAGAAGCGCCGTAATCCAGTTTAGTTCCACCAGCAGCTGTTTTAGGCGGCTTCATCCGCATGTTCCAATACACCTTGTTGATGCCTTTGCGTTTTGTTGCAGGAATCGATTGCACTAATTTACCCTCCGTATCATACACTTCAATTTTTACTTCACCACTCGATAAACGGTCTTTGATGTAATATTCGATGGATGGCAATGATGGACTATTGGGAGCTGCTTTTACAGGAAAACCAGTGCCTCCGAAAGCGCCCATGGTGAGGACCATTGGTTTGGTATCAAAGAGGTAAACATCCTTATTAAGGACATCCGCAGAAAGGCTCCTCATGGTGGAAATATCATCTACGATCATGATACCCCTGCCGTGTGTAGCCAATAACAGGTCATTGGTTTCCGGATGAATTTGTATGTCCCTTACCAATGCATACCAGGGTATATTATTTTTCATCCTGAACCAGGTATTACCACTGTCTACACTGCTAAACAAACCCATCTCTGTTCCCAGGAATAATAGGCGTGGAGCTTTGATGTCTTCCTTAATTTTATGCGCAAAACCTGTGAACTCGGCACTTTTGAACATTGTCCACGTTTTTCCCATATCAGCAGAGCGACCCGCATACGTTTTGTGGTCACCATACATATGGTTATCAAAAGTTGCGTACACCACGTTCTTATCGAACTGTGAAGCCTCAATGCTGCTTACCCATGTCTGTGCAGGGATACCCGCAAGCGCATAGTTCTTAGACACATTAGTCCAGGTTTTTCCCCCGTCCAAAGTGTATTGAAGGTTTCCGTCATCTGTTCCCACCCATACAAGGTTAGCATCCAGTGGTGATTCAGCAATACTGAATATAGTGCAGTGATTTTCTGCTGAGGTGTTATCGGCACTCAGTCCGCCACTTTTCTCCTGCTCCTGTTTTCGTTTATCGTTTGTCGTTAGATCGGGTGATATCTTAGACCAGTTCCTTCCCTGGTCCACGGTTTTATAAAGAAACTGTGCGCCCGTGTAAAGATTTTTTGGGTTGGCTGTTCCCACCACAATCGGAGTATTCCAGTTCCACCTGAGTTTTGGGTCAGTTGCTGAAGGCTCTGGTTTTATACCAACACTTTTGAAGTTCGTAGTGTTTATCCGGTTCACATCACCACCCTGCGATTCTGCATAAGCAATATTGGGATCTGTAGGATCAGGTACTACCCAAAAACCATCACCACCGTAAATAGATCTCCAATCACTATTTTTTACACCACCAGGTGCCGATGAAGGCGCCATCCAACTTCCGTTATCCTGTAAACCACCGTAAATACTGTAAGGCTTCTTCTTATCTGCCGCAACATGGTAAAACTGGCCAACAGGGAGACCGCCATTGAACATCCAGGTAGCTCCTTTATCCAGGCTCAGGTAAACACCACCATCTGTCCCCAGCCACATGTGACTGCTGTTTTTTGGATTGATCCATAAAGCATGATGGTCGCTATGGACCCAGCCTCCGTCATCATTGGCATCGGCAAAAGAATATCCACCATCCACTGAATAAGAAAAAATAAAAGCAGGCCTGTACACTCTTTTTGGATCAAATGGATCAACTACCAGTGTACTGAAATAGAACGGTCTCGAAACCACGTTCAGCGTTGCGCTCTGCGATTTCCAGTTCTCTCCACCGTCAGAAGAAATATACAGACCAGTATTTGAAGATTCAACGATGGCCAGGAGATTCTCAGGAGCCGATGGAGCGAGTGCCAGGGCTACCCTGCCGAATGGCTTTACAGGCAAACCATTTTTGAGTTCTTTCCACGTTGTTCCACCATCGATACTTTTCCATATTCCACTACCCTGCCCGCCTGAGTTGAACAGGTAAGGCAGTCTCCTGAATTCCCACGTGGTGGCATAAATAATATTGGTATTTTTTGGGTCGATGGAAACATCCGCGCAACCCGCCTTATCGCTTATATATAGTGCTTTTTGAAAAGTCTTTCCCGCATCGGTGGATTTATATAAACCACGGTGACGGCTATCCGACCACAACGGCCCCGGTGCAGCTACAAAAATGATGTCAGGGTTCGTTGGATCGATGGCAATCTTTGCGATATGTTCTGTACTGTCCAATCCGCCAATTTTGGTCCAGTTATCCCCTTCATCTGTTGATTTATACAAGCCGTCTCCAATGGAAACTGAATTTCGCATATTGCTTTCACCCGTGCCAGCGTAAATGATCTTTGGATTTTTCTGGTTGATGGAAAAGGCACCGATCGACTGACAATATTTATCAAAGATGGGCTTGAAGGAAGCGCCTGCATTGGTCGACTTCCAGATGCCGCCACCAGCAGTGCCTACATAAATAATCTTTGCATTTTCATCATTGACGCCTTCAATGGCAGTTATCCTGCCGCTCATCGTTCCCGGTCCCATTTGCCGGGCTTCCATTGATCCAAACGTGGCGGAATTCACTGTTGTCTGGGCGTAAACAACAGGCATCACCATCAAACAAATTAAAAATAGCAGTATTCTCATGGCTTTAGTGTTGGTATAAAAGAGAAAACCCCGAGGACGGGGTTTTCCATAATAATGTAAAAACTACTTAATGGTAAAAAGGCTCTTATCCAGCGTTGGATTGACCTCTATTTTTTTAATCGTAACTGGTGCCGGTGCGCCTGGCATTTCCATGGTGAAAGGAATAACAATTCCTTCCGGTAATTTGGTGTAATTGCTCAGGTTGGCAATCTGGTCTACTTCCTGTCCGTTTACTTTTAGTTTGTTAGAACTACGGATGATGTAATAAGTGGCAGGGTCAATAAAGTATATCACTTCAGAACCGCTTTTGCGGGTAAGTTTCAATTTCAGGGCTTCTGTGCCATCCACATCTTCTTTACCCAGCAATTCCACTTTGTGGCCTTTCTCTTTATAATCAACAAGATCACCCTGTACATCCATCTGGTCTTTCTGCACAGTAAGTTGCTCTGCAGTCATCGGTTCTGGTTTGCTCTGGCCCTGAAGTGGATTGAATGCCCATCCGCTGTCGCCATTTACAATGGTATAACCAGTCATGTTCATTGCCGTAAAATCCTGCCTGTATTGCTTATTGTTCACCGTATAAATATTAATCGGAATATCCATACCCTGAACACTAAGTGATGCTTCCATCTTCATGGAATTAACTTTCTTCCAATTTTCTTTTCCGCCAATAGCATCCAGGTGTTTGTTGACTACTTCATCAGCGGTCTGCGCCTGCAACGAACCAACAAACAGCATTGATACCATAATAAGACCTAACATACTGTAACGTTTCATACTTGTGTTTTTATTTTAAAATAGATTATTCTGCTTTATACAATTTGGGGTCCACCGGCTTATTAACCTCAATCTTTTCGATATTAGTGGAAGCACCCATACCCACGCGTGTTGTGGCATATGGAAATACATATCCTTCCGGAAGTTTACGGTAATCTGAATAGTCGATGATCAGTTCTGTATCAGCACTGCCTCCCGGCCTTTGTCCGCCCATTCCTCCACCGCCTTTCGTTTTCATGCGAATGATATAATAATTTTTTGTATCAATGTAATAGGTAAGGTCACGTCCGGACTTGAGGGTCAGTTTCACTTTATAACAAGGTGTACCTTCTACATCTTCAGTACCCAATAATTCTGCAGTGTGTCCCTTTGCTTTATAATCTACCAATGGTCCTTCACAATCAATTTCTGCCTGTTGTGCAAGTACAGCGTCTGCTGTCATCGGTTCGAACTTGTTGCCGTTTCTTGGATTTGAATTCCATCCTTCCTTGTCTGTCATTACAGAAGTCATCGACCCCATGCCAAAGTTGATCTCCCTGCGGACAAGTTTATTATCGACTTTCCAGATCTTCGATGTGGCCTCATTGCCGTTTTGCATTACGGAAACGGTTTCCATATAAACGGATTGAAGGTTTTTCAATTTCTCCTTTCCACCGATGGCCTCTGTGTATTTATCGACCACCTCATCCACCGTCTGAGACATTGCCGTAGTGACGCAAATCAGTATTAAAGTCGTAAGAAAAAAACCCTTCATCTTGATGTTTTTACAGCTTGCTGTTATAGGCCCGTTTGTTAGTAAATGAATTAGTCGCCAAATATAGTCCAGAGTTACAATCCTTGCTCACCTTTCATCCCTTAACTTATACCTTTGGGCCAAATACCGATTTATGCGAACGCTTGAGGCCAATTTTACAGATATCGGTAAGCAGCACGTCTTTGCCGCAAGAATAGCATTTGATCAGTTCATGGTATCAGTTACCCCTATGGGTAACGAAAATCCGACACTGCCATACCTCCTGCCCGGTTTTATTGACGCCCACGTGCATATTGAAAGTTCCATGCTGATCCCGGCAGAATTTGCCCGCATTGCGGTAACCCATGGTACGATTGCCACGGTAAGCGACCCGCACGAAATTGCCAATGTCTGTGGACTTGAAGGTGTTGAATTCATGGTTAACAACGGTCTTAGCGTCCCATTTTTATTTTATTTTGGGGCACCCAGTTGTGTGCCGGCCACCATATTTGAAACAGCAGGTGCAAAGCTGGATGCTGACGCCGTCCTTTCTCTTTTGGAAAATCCCCGTATAAAATACCTCAGTGAGATGATGAATTTCCCCGGAGCGTTGCAGGGAGATCGTGAAGTTTTACTAAAAATTCAGCACGCACACAATTTGGGTAAACCGGTTGATGGCCACGCTCCCGGACTTCGGGGAGAGATGGCCCGAAAATACATAGGGCTTGGTATCAGTACGGACCATGAATGCTTTACATTGGAAGAAGCGTTGGAGAAGCTTCAATATGGGATGAAAATCATTATCAGGGAAGGCAGTGCCGCAAGAAATTTTGACGCGTTGTATACCCTGATCGATCAATATCCCGATATGGTGATGTTTGGAAGCGATGATAAACATCCGGATGAACTGGTCGCCGGACATATCAACCTGCTTTGCCGTCGCGCCATTCAAAAAGGAATGAATGTATTCAACGTGCTGACGGCAGCCTGTATAAATCCTGTAAAGCACTACAAACTTGAAACGGGACTGCTGTCGGTTGGTGATCCTGCTAATTTTATTCTCGTCAATAACCTGCAGGATTTTATGGTTCAGTCTACCTATATCAATGGAGAACAGCTATCAGAAAACGGTCGCTCATTGATCCCTCCCTTCACCGCAGCCGTAAACCTGAACCAATTTAACATTGGGCCGATATCATCCAACGCAATCTCCTGTGTAGCGGACGGTGATTATTCATTGCCCGTGATCGAAGCCTTAGATGGCCAGCTTATTACCAATAAACGATCGATACAACCCAAAAAAGAGAACGGCTGCTGGATATCCGATACGGTGAATGATGTATTGAAAATAGTGGTCGTTAATCGCTATCACCCTGCACCGCCAGCCATTGCGTTTATCCAAAACTTTGGCCTGAAACAGGGTGCCATTGCATCTTCCGTTGCGCATGATTCGCACAATATCGTTGCCGTAGGTGCAGACGATGAAAGTATTGTGAAAGCCATCAACATGATCGTTGGCCATAAGGGAGGAATATCCTGCATCAAAGACAACCTGGAAATGGTATTGCCACTGCCTGTAGGTGGACTGATGAGTAATGAAGATGGTTATAAAGTAGCCGAACTGTACAGTATAATTGATAAAGCAGCGAAAGATGCAGGCAGCACATTAAGGTCACCATTTATGACCCTCTCATTTATGGCGCTGCTGGTAATCCCGCATCTTAAACTTAGTGATAAGGGATTATTTGATGGTGATAGTTTTAACATCATCTCATTAGCATAGTTAGATGGTGACCTATGGTTGCCACCACAAAAAATGTTCGATGGTGGTTGCTGTCAGAATGTTTTCAACAGTTTGTTCGCCTTATCGATCATCATTACCTTATCTCCCTTCATAACCCTGGCTTCACCGTCTTCAAAATTGTCGGCAAAACTGTATTGGTAATTGATAACGATATTTCCTTTAGCATCGATGTAACCCCAGTTGCCTTTTGCATTTGATACTGCGGCCATACCTTCGTAAAATCCACGCGCCTGATCATACTGGACAGGAATCGTATAATGGCCCTCATAATTAATGTATCCCCAGCCGTCTTTTGTTTTAACTGCTGCAAGACCATCGTGGAACGACAATGCATCAATATATACCGGCTCAGTAACAGGTTTGCCCGTACTATCCAGATACTGCCATTGTGTTCCTTTCCTTACTGCTGCGTATCCTTCGTTGAAGGTCATGGCTTCCGCATATTGCAAGGGAACAACCACTTTGCCTGCCTTGTCTACATACCCGTATTTACCGTCTTTTTTGGCAAGGGATAATCCGCAAATACAATTATCTACAAAATCATATTCGCTGGCCCATTTTTGCGCCACTGAAGGAAGCGCCAATGGTAACATGAGGAATAGTAATAGTCGTTTCATGACAATTTATTTAATACGGTAAGGTAATTCGTGAAGTATTTACAAGCAATGATGGCAGACAGGAAATTATATGATCATCAGCACTTATGGGCTTTAGCTTAAGCAAGAAAAAGTGAAAACAACAAGGGGTTTATCAGCGACATATTACACGCCTTTTGCGTCATCCAGAACCTTTACCGAGCGCTCGTAAATCTTATCTACCGACGCCTGGTCCTTTCCTACACATACCAGACCTAGTTTACCATACTGTGAAAGCGCCCCAATAAGGTGAAACATGACGCCCTCCTGCGAAGTTGAGTCATAGTGCAAGCCGTTGCAAATGGCTATTTCTATCAGATCATGTGGCGTAAGGCCACGGTATTGTTCACTACGGAGATTGTCTGTAGCATAATAACAACGACTTTGACTGTTCGGCATGATGTATTGTCCCGAAACTGCATCATAAACGCCATCGGTAAGGAATTGCAGCATCAGAAATGGATGTGTTGTACCACCCTTTCGAAGGTTTATTTCAATGGCATAATGCTTCCAGGCATCCTTCTCTTTAACGGAGAGGTAGTCAATCGAAAACCTTCCCAAAGCTCCGTACTCCCGCAATTTTCCTGCAACGGGTAAACTCATTGCAGCCACATCAACGGCATAATCCTTATCTGCAGGAAACCTCGCACCCATAAATACTTGCCCGGACTCACCGCCAAGTATCTGGTCGTGCGTTGAAATAACGTCTATTTTACCGAGCGGATTGACCCGGCACTGAACAGAAGGGGAGGTTTTTATATCACCTTCTATAAATTCTTCAACAATTCCATTCATGCTGGTAAACTTCTCCATGTAACGGTCATAAGAAACCCCATCAGCCACACACTTCACCCTGGGCAGTGCATCGTTTACCCATGTACGTAAGCTTCCAGTAATGGGTTCAGTACCGAAATTAAAAACCGCATTCCCTTCACCGCTGAAACCGTCATCCATTTTGATAATGGCTTTTCTCAGCAAAGGCTTAAGCGTCTTCAGTTTAACAAGGGCTTCGATCACATCGGTTTCGTCCCGGAGGTTTTCAAAGCCCACTGGCATGTTTAATCCGCATTCCCTGAACAGTTCCCTGCTCTTGGATTTTGTTCCCAGGAAGTATAGGTCAGGATCACAACCGTAAATGGGTATGCCCAATTTCACTGACAGGCTCCGTTCAAAACGCGTTACGTTAAAGCACGACAAGTGTGCGAGATGACCTTCGGGTATGCTTCTACGTATCCTTTCGATAAGCCTGGGGCGGTCAAGTATTTTTTCCGTCAGAGACTTTGATGAAGCGTCGTAACAACTTAGCAACGTAAGACGTTGTCTTGCATGATAACCAGTGATCCCTGGTAATAAATGAAGGTAATAATCGATGATAATGGGGTCGATAGGAACACTGGTCACATAAGTGATATGGGTGCGCGGCATACGAAGCAACATCATCAGGCAAAGCATTCGCTCTTCATAAAAAACGTGGCCCCTGACCTTAGAAAGAATGTCCTGATCGAGCGTCAGGCTGGGAATGATAACTACGGTCTTAGGCGCATAGTGATGTGGAAATACCGCTTCAAACTGCGCAACAAATTCGTGCTGCAATCTTTTAAACTCCATTACTTCATCTTCCGGGCCCTCATGGTATAGGTAATCCAGCGCGTTCTTTTTCATTGAATCAGCCTGGGAAAATGAAGGAATGTTACCCATTTCTGCAAACTAATTAATCACCAGAAAATAAATGCTTAACCAGTGCATGATTTTGGTCATATCTGACCTATCCACATTATCGCATTCTTCAATTATTTAATTATAAAACGCCCATCCAGACAGCGCCGCCTATGCCATCCTTAGCCGCACCGGTGACGGTAGCCAGCGTGGTGGGCTCTTCTCTCCATCGCAACACACCTAAAAGGGCCATGACCAGAGCTTCTTTATAATTCACCAGTTTCTCCTCAGGCACTTCTACTTCCACCCTCATGGGTTCCAGGTGAGCCTTTAAACGATCCACCAGGAATTGGTTGAAGGCTCCACCTCCGGTCACCAGCATCCGGGCATTTGGCAGGCCCAGCGAAGGCAGGTGTTTTTCAACCTCTGCAGAAACCTGCACAGCAATATGTTCGGTATAGGTGGCTAGGGCATCTTCATCGGATAAATGCGCGCTATCCAATAACGGAAAAACGACATCTGTCCCGAAATCATTGGCCAGCGATTTCGGGTATGCGTTGGCGTAATACCCAAGCGCATTTAGTTTATCCAGCAGTTCCATATGAATTTTTCCCGACGCTGCCAGCTTTCCACCATCATCAAAGGCCTTCCCCTGTTTGGCAGTAATTAGATTGAGTACGCGGTTGGCGGGGCAGACGTCATAAGCAATATACAGGTTAGGCTGATTGACAGACAGGTTTGCAATACCACCGAGGTTAAGAAAAAAGGGGTAGTCTTTCCAAAGGATTTTTTCGCCCATGGGAACGATGGGCGCTCCCTGACCACCCAAAGCCACATCGAGTGACCGCAGGTCGGTGATCACGGGAAGTCCTGTTTCTGCTGCGATGGCCGAACCGTCGCCCAGTTGAGCAGTCATCAATGGCGGAAGGTGGAACGTAGTATGTCCGTGTGAACTGATCAGCGCCACTTTGTACGCCAGATTAAATTTTTCGATAAACAGGCTCACCTGTCTGCCTATGTAGTGTCCGTATTCGGAATGGAGCAGCAGGTAGTCTTTTGCATTCAGGTGGATGGCGTTGCTGAGCCTGTCTGACCATTCTTTGGGATATGGAATACAATCAGCATGGACAATGTCGAAATCCCACTGTCCGGGTTTGGCATACAATTCCACAAATGCAAGGTCTAGTCCATCCAGTGAACTTCCGCTCATAATCCCAATTACCCGGTATAACATCTTGTAGGTTTTGCGGCCGCTCTGTCATATCTTGCTCCCCGATTAGGGTCAGTTTTCCATTTTCACCGGCCCGGTTAAACGGGTTCGAAATTAGAACATTCCTATGGTCATCAATCTAAGTGATAAAAATTCTATTCTTTGCAATTGGATCGGTGAACTGAGAGACACCTCCATTCAAACCGATAGAATGAGGTTTCGTCGTAACCTCGAAAGGATCGGTGAAGCAGCCGCATATGAGATCAGTAAGACTATGGAATTTGAAGACATTGAGATACAGACCCCGCTGGGCAGTTCCCAGTGCCGCTGTTTGAAAGAACAGCCCGTACTGGCAACCATACTTCGCGCTGGTTTACCGCTTCACCAGGGCATGTTAAATGTGTTTGACCGGGCCGACAATGCATTCATCTCCGCGTACCGAAAACATAACCGCGATGGATCATTTGACATCAGCATGGAATATATCTCCAGCCCGGACCTGGAAAATCGCATCCTGATCATTAGTGATCCAATGTTGGCAACAGGATCTTCGCTGGTAAAGACCATTCAGTTTCTTAAAGAAGAAGGCACACCCAAAGCCATTCATATTGTCACTGCCATTGCGTGCACGGTTGGCATTGAATACGTAAGAAGGGAGGAACCCAATGTTAGGATTTGGTGTGGTGACATCGATGATGAACTTACTGCAAAAGGATATATAGTACCTGGCCTGGGTGATGCAGGGGATCTTGCATTCGGAATGAAACAGCAGGCGTGACCCCACCTTTTAGCGCATTTACAATCTGTACAGTTATACAGCGTTAGATAAACAATCTTATTCACTATGGCAGCGTTCAAGGTTTAGATCAAGATAAATTGTTGTATTTTGTTTCCCCGAAGGAAAACTAATGAAGAAGAAAATCCTGTTTACCTTATTGAGTAGCTTAATGCTAAACGTACTGGTTGCACAGGACCCGCATTTCTCCCAGTTTTATGCTTCACCAATGACCCTCAACCCCGCACTTACGGGTAAGTTTGACGGCACATTCAGGCTGGCAGCCAACTACCGGAATCAATGGCCCACCATCAATAACGCTTTTACCACGGCAACAGCATCACTGGATATGCCGATCCTGGCCAACCGTTTGCCAGAATTTGACACCTGGGGTGTGGGCATTCTTGGACTGTC
Source organism: Sphingobacteriales bacterium (assembly GCA_031372815.1). Classification (GTDB taxonomy): domain Bacteria; phylum Bacteroidota; class Bacteroidia; order Chitinophagales; family Chitinophagaceae; genus Pollutibacter. The sequence continues at coordinate 2,123 of JANMMA010000280.1, read as the reverse complement.
GGATCAAAGCGGCAATAAGATCCTGCGAAACAATTATATAGGGATATCTACTGCCTACAGTAAAGGGCTTGATGAAAACGGTTATCACCAGTTAGCGATCGGCTTCCAGGGAGTATACACAAACAAAAGGCTTGACGTTTCGATGGCGGACTTTGAGGATGAACTTACGTCGCTCGGGTTTACCGGGGTTACTTCTGAAGTGTTCAATAACCAGACTGTCGCCGTTAATTATTTCGACCTGAATGTGGGTTTACTGTATACAGGAACCACCAATGGGTATGACAATTTCTATTTGGGTGCTTCATTATATCACGTAAACCGTCCACAGGAATCTTTCACAGGTGGAAAATATTATGTTGAGCCAAGGATTACTATTCAGGGTGGTGGTTACAAACCCATCGGTATCAATAAAACACTTCATGGAAGTTTCATACACCAGCGACAGGCCGGTGCGTCAGAAACCATCCTGGGTGCCGCAGTGGCATTCAACATAAATGGTGAAGAGGAAAATCCTACTGCATTATACACCGGACTTTGGTATCGCGTAAACGACGCCATCATTCCTTACCTTGGACTGGAAGTCGCCAATTTTCGTTTCGGATTTACATACGATTTGAATAGCTCGTCCCTTCGTACTGCATCTAATACCCGCGGCGGATCAGAAATTTCTCTGATCTATGTTCACAAGCCCGGAGATCCTTCACTGAAAAAATACAACTGTCCTAAGTTTTAATACAAATTACGGATTGCGGATTAATGAATTGACGGATTGGCGAATTGGCGGATTGGCGAATTGACGGATTGGCGCATTGGCGAATTGGCGAATTGACGGGTTTGAAGATTACGGATTGGCGGATTGAGGAGTTTGAATATTACGGATTGGCGGATTGCATTTCAGCATATCAAATTTTCGTTATTAACAGTGAAATATAAAAAGACACATAAACGATTGAAAATTCAATTCGCCAATCCGCCAATCCGCTAATCAATCCGCAATCCGCAATCCGCAATCCGAAATCCGAAATCCGCAATCCGCAATCCGAAATCCGCAATCCGAAATCCCTGATCCGCCATTATTTAATAAATAACAACAGCGGAAGCAGGTAATAACAAAATAGAACGATGAGGATAATGGCAATAATATTCATTACGAATCCTGCCTTCATCATTTGTTGAATGCGGATATGTCCGCTGGCAAAAACGATGGCATTGGGTGGTGTCCCCATAGGCATCATGGAAGCACAACTGGCAGCCAGGGTCATGGCAATGCCAAGTATAAAAGGATTTATGCCTGCCGCCTGAGCAATACTTGTTACCACAGGCGCAAATACAATTACTTGGGCAATATTGCTCATCACTTCACTGATAAATATTGACACTGTAGTTATTACAATCAGCAGTAGCAGAACATTAGAACCGGAAAAAGAAGCAATCCACTGACCCAGCATTTCCATTAGTCCGGCTTTCTCCATGGCATTGGCAAGGGTTATTCCTCCGCCAAATAATAACAAAATACCCCAGGCCATATTTTTAGTGTCTTTCCATTCCAGCAACCTGGTCTGTTGTTCCCCGGATGGAATAATAAACATTAACAGGGCGCCAAAAATGGCGATCATATTGTCATCGATCTTGACCAGGTGTAGTCCGTTTATTAGATCCCTGGTGATCCACAGCAAAGCAGTGCAACTGAAAATGGCAAGCACCCTTTTTTCAGGTCCTGAAATGGGCCCGAGTGCATGCAGTTCACTGTTGATCATTCCCTGCATTTCCCGGCTTGATGCCAAACCATTTGGAAAAAGGAATTTAACCGTAACGAGATATAAGGTCATCATAAGCATTAGTGAGATAGGCAGACAGATGAGCATCCAATTGAAAAAAGATATCTCGTAATTAAATTTCTTGCTGATATAGGCAACATATGCAACGTTTGGTGGTGTACCGATAATGGTGGCAATACCACCAAAATTTGAAGAATAAGCAATGGCAAGCATAAGACAAAGTGAAAAATTTCGCATGCCTTTACTATCCTGCCCTGCACCAATTACCCTGATCACAGAAATGGCTATGGGAAACATCATCATGGTGGTGGCCGTATTGCTAAGCCACATACTGATAAATCCGGT
>JANMMA010000254.1:0-5293 GCA_031372815.1 Sphingobacteriales bacterium | reverse complement strand
ATGGGCTATTGGTCCTTCCAGGTCGGCCAGCCACAAAGCCATGCTGGTTCAAAATCCACATCTTCCCTGGTTTGGCGAATTCTTATTTACCGAATCTCACCTGATGAAACCCGGACAAAATATTTACGGCTCTTCCCTGGTTGGGCTTCCCGGAATTGCTATAGGTTTTAATGAAAATCTTGGATGGAGCCATACCAATAATACCATTGATAACGCAGATCTCTATGAAGTGGAATTAAAGGACGGTGGATATCTGCTGGATGGCGTAAAGAAAGATTTCAAATCCAGGAAAAAGATCATCCATTATAAAGATGAAAAAGGACAGATGTCAGATCAGGAACTAATCATCCTCAATACTGATCAGGGACCCGTGGTAAAGATGGAAAAACAGCATGCCCTCGCTATTCGCATGCCTGGATATGACCGTGTAAACATGGGCTACCAATGGTGGAAAATGGCCACGTCCAAAAATTTCAATGAATTTGAAACGGCGTTGAAAATGATGCAGATCCCGTTTTTCAATGTCATGTATGCTGATAAAGTCGGTAATATCTTTTACCTGTTCAATGGCCTTGTTCCTAAACGTTCATCAGGTGACTGGAAGTACTGGAGTGGCATTATAAAGAGTGGAAAATCCTCCGACATCTGGACTCAGGTACATTCTTATGCCGAGCTTCCCAAGCTAAAGAATCCGGCATCCGGCTGGTTACAGAACACCAATGATCCACCCTGGACGAGCACCCTTCCTGCAGTACTGAAACCGGGAAATTTCCCGCCTTATATGTCGCCCAATTATGCCGATTTCCGCACTCAGGGGTCATTGAGAATGCTCCAGGAAGATGCTTCAATTACGTTTGATGAATTGGTCGAAGACAAACTTTCTACCCGGATGGAAATGGCAGATCGATTGATGGATGATCTTTTTAAAGCGATTGATCAGTATGGAACCGACATCAGCAGGGAGGCAAAAAGGGTATTGGAAAAATGGGACCATAAAGCCGATGCAAATAGTGTTGGGGCCCTGATATTTTTTTATTGGGCACATCAGATGAACCCTTACAACGCCGAGATGTATGCCATCAAATGGGATGAAAAGAAAACAAGGACCACTCCTGATGGCCTGGCAAATCCGCAAAAAGCTGTTGCTATACTTGACGGGGTAGCAGCTAAAATTAAAAGCGATTATGGAACCCTCGCTGTACCCTGGGGAGATGTTCTGCGGCTAAGGACAGTGGGAATTGATCTGCCCGGAAATGGTGCTGATGGCTCCGTGGGTACTTTTCGTGTGGTATGGCCCGGGCGAACAGAAAAAAATACTGCGCCCGTTGCGGGGGGAGATTCATGGGTAGGAGTCATTGAATTTGGCGATAAGATCAGGGCCAGCGTATTGTTGAGTTATGGGAATTCATCGCAAGATGGTAACCCACACAATGGTGACCAGTTAAAGCTGTTCTCAGAAAAGAAACTGCGTCCGGCATATTTTTATCCGAAAGAGGTAGAAGCCAATAAAAAAAGCAGGGAGGTTTTGCGTGGTGGAGCATTCGTGAATGAATAGTGACCAGTTGGCCAACGTATACGAATTAAGCACTGACGCTAATCATGGATTATTTGGGCGAAGTGTAAGATTAATTTTTTACCTTTTATAGATAACTCCTTAAAACCAACACATTATGAAACATTATCACATTGTTACCCGGATTGCAATTTACCTCCTGGCGGTTGTGCTGATTATTTTTGGTGTTTTTCATTATAAATCCCCATACGACCTTGTTGTTTATTTGCCAGAATTTTTACCTGGAGGCGTTTTTTGGGTATACTTGACAGGAACAGCCTTTATCCTGGTAGGCGTTTCATTCATACTTAACCGATTTGTAAAAATTGCAAGCTATGTACTTGCAATAATGTTGTTCATCTTTGTCGTTACTATACATATTCCCAATGCAATGAACGCAGGAGATGCTACGTTTCGGCAGATTGCACTGATCAGTGTGCTTAAGGACACTGCAATCATGTGCTTTGCCTTGTTCATAGCAGGCACCGCCCACAATCAGCATCTTCACTTTGAAGAGAGTGATTGAAGAATGCTTTGGAAAAAAAATTAAACTGAGCCATTAATGATGTTTATTTGGCTCAGTATTTTTTAAATAAAGCATCTATGTATAAGTTTCTGCTGCTAAGCATTGGAATAATAAGTTCTATGTCCGTTTTTACACAATCTGTTTATCGTTCAGCAAAATTCCAGGTCGACAAAGACCGTGTAGTTCAGGATTCATTCGAAGCAAAGGCATTGTCGCCCAAACAACTGGTCAGTAATTATCAAAGCCCCGCGAATCTTTTTCAGTCGGCAAATCTTTCTTTTAAGTTTTCCATTAATGGGAAAGACAACGAAATGCTGTCGGGCAAGGACCATCATTTCACCGTAGCCGCCAACGGCTCAGGTGAGACGCCTATCATCAAGTTCGGAGAACAACTCCAATCCGGGAGCAATGGCGAGCACTACCTGCGGCCCAATACATCGCTACACATCAGGCTTGATGCGAGGGACATCCAAAAACAGTTTTCAGAAAAAGGTTTCTACACAACATTCAACGGCGATAAAATTTATCAGCAGGATTTCAAAGGAATTTTTATTGCAGGTGGCATAACTCCGCTTATATGGGATTTCGACAACCTTCAAAACCATAAAGAACTGCAACTACAGGATCCGGACAATGACGGTTTATATGAGATCCCCCTGGTGCTGAACAAACAGTCCGACGAAAAACATACCGATGCCACCTGGACCCTTTCACAAGACATCGCCCCATATCCCCAATACAGTTCTGGCTATCCCATTTCAGACGCTATCTATAACTTGTCGCTGGAAGAAATGCTTCGGGCCATTGAAAAAGACAGCACTTTCAGAACGGGTAAAGAATGGAGCGGGGTCTGGACGCGTGATATCAGTTACAGTATAATATTGTCCATGGCACACCTGCAGCCACAGGTAGCGAAAAACAGCTTACTACGAAAAGTGAATAAGAAAAAGAGGATCATCCAGGATACTGGAACTGGCGGAGCGTGGCCGGCAAGTACAGACCGGATGATCTGGGCAGTAGCAGCATGGGAGATATATCTTGCTACAGGAGATAAAGGTTGGATGGAAACCGCTTATGAGATCATTAAAAATACTATCGAAGATGATCTTCAGAATGTATATGATCCATTAACCGGATTGGTGAAAGGTGAATCGAGCTTTCTCGATTGGAGGGAACAGACCTATCCCAAATGGATGCAGCCCGCAGATATTTTTGAAAGTGAATGCCTGGGCACCAATGCCGTGCACTACCAGGCCAATGTAGTGCTATCGAAGATGGCTAAGATCCTGAAACAGGATGTAGTGGCAACAAAACACGATTCGATAGCAGCCACGATAAAAAAAGGGATAAACAAACATCTATGGGTAGACGAAAATAAGTATTATGCGCAGTATTTGTATGGTCGCAATTTCAAACTGGTGTCACCGCGGGCCGAAGCATTGGGTGAAGCGCTTTGTGTAATTTTCGGCATCGCAGAAGGCGAGAGGGGAAAAGCGATTATCGCGAATCTGCCCGTAACAGATTTCGGGATTACGTGCATCTATCCCCAGATTCCTGATATTCCTCCCTATCACAACAATGCGATATGGCCTTTTGTACAGACGTATTGGTTATGGGCAGCATCGAAAATGGGCAATGAAAAAAGCGTGGAGGAAAGCATGATGGATATCTATCGTCCGGCTGCGCTGTTCCTGACCAACAAGGAAAATCTCGTTGCCGATAACGGTGACTACAATGGTACACAGATCAATTCAAGCATCATGCTATGGAGCCTTTCTGGAAATATAAGTGTCGTCCATAAAGTGTTATTTGGTATGCAGTTTGAAGAAAACAAACTAAGCTTTCGTCCATTTGTACCCAAATCACTTGCGGGTAAAAGAAGCCTGAAAAATCTCACATACCGCGATGCCGTTCTGGATATTGCGATGGACGGATTCGGAAACAAGATTGCTTCATTTTCCATCGACGGGAAAAAATCAACCGTATTTTCTGTCCCTTCAACACTAAAAGGAAAACACAAAATCAACATAATACTTGCCGGAAATGCATCAACCGGGACCATCAACAAAGTGGCTAATTATACTACGCTGAAGGCGCCACGATTAACATACAAAAACGATTTCCTCACCTGGGACCCCATTGAAGGAGCCGTTTCATATACTTTATACAGGGACGGAAAAATGCTTACTTCTACCACCTCGAACAGGTGGCTGGTTACCGGTAAAACATATCATGAATTTGCAGTGGTCGCTAAAGATAAAAACGGTGTTGGCTCATTTAGTTCCGAACCATTCAGCTTATTCAATGAAGTAAATACCCGAACAATAGAGTTGGAGGATTCGGTGAAAGCAGCAGATCATCCTTACAAAGGCTTCACCGGAAAAGGGTTTATCGAAGTATCCACAACGGTCAATACCCGCATAGAAATACCGATAACCATTGATGAAGACGGACTCTATGCAATTGATATCAGGTATGCAAATGGTAACGGTCCAACCAATACGGAAAACAAATGCGCCATTAGAACAGTAACCATGGATACCAGTAAAGTAGGTGTGCTCGTCTTTCCTCAACGAGGTAAGGAGGAATGGAGCAACTGGGGTTATTCAAACGCATTGCAAGTATCGTTGACCAAAGGATCCCATCTGCTCACTATCAGCCTTGAAGACGCTAATGCCAACATGAATGAAGTGATCAACCAGGCTATGCTCGATCATATCAGGATCACCAAAATAAAGTAGTTAACTGTTTGGTTCTTTTCTTCCACTAATTGTCTTGCCGTATATTTAAAGCTTCAAAATAAAATATGATGAGGTACCTGGTCATTTTATTGCTATTCTGCTCCATATCGGCATTCTCTCAGAAAACTACTGACGTAGAAAAGAAACTAATCGCATATATAGACAAACACCTGCCGGATGCAATGAATTTGCTGAAGGAGACGGTTAACATCAATAGTGGTACACTGAATATTGAAGGCGTCAGAAAAGTAGGAGAGATCTATAAAAAAGAATTGGAAAAAGCCGGCTTTACCTGCACATGGATAAGCATGCCTGATTCCCTGAAACGAGCAGGCCACCTAGTTGCCACAAGAAAAGGCAAAAAAGGAAAAAAACTTTTTATCATCGGACACCTTGATACCGTTTTTGAGCCCGATATGCCATTCGGACCATTTACTATGATCAATGATTCAACGGTCACCGGCCAGGGGGTTA
>JANMMA010000250.1:0-3916 GCA_031372815.1 Sphingobacteriales bacterium | reverse complement strand
ACTGCCTTTATAATGACAGCCGCAATTTTTACAACAACAAATGTTATACCTGGATTGAATCTTCTCTTAGCCTCAGCTGTTATCATGGTATTTCTCGGACTTACTGACGACCTTGCGGGAATGGATCCTATTAAGAAATTTATGGGCCAGATAGTTGCTTCTTCGATCATCGTTGTCTTCACTTCATACAAAATTACAAGCTTCTACGGATTCATGGGAATTTCGGTATTACCGGAATTTATCAGCATTCCATTTACCATTTTGTTTATCCTGCTCGTAGTCAATGCCTATAACCTGATTGATGGAATTAATTGCCTTGCATCCGGTCTATCGTTGATTTCATTTATCACGTTTGCAGCTTGCTTTCATATCATGAATGAGTCAGCTTTTCAACTCATGAGCATTGCCATGGCCGGATGTATGACAGGATTTATCCTTTTTAATAAAACACCCGCGAAAATTTTCCTCGGCGATTCAGGCTCCTTATTTACCGGGCTGATGGTTGCAATCTTTTCGATCCGTCTCCTTTGGCTTAATGACATTTCAAAGCCAGAAATTACCAGGGTGCAGTTTCCGCAGGCTGCATCCATTGTATTCAGCCTGCTTCTTGTACCCGTTTTCGATACCATAAGATTATTCACCACCCGGCTGATCCGGAAGCAATCACCATTTATTGCTGATCGTAATCATATACACCACATTTTGCTTGATATGCATTTCAATCATATACAATCCACTATTATTCTCGCCTTTACCACCTGTCTGTTTTTGTTGATTGCATTACTTGCCCCGTTACGCCTTGAAATTTTTATTATCGGGACCTTCATAATACTTGCAATCGTAGTAAAAATTTTGTCCAATATTATTATGTGCAAGAAGAAGACATCGACCCATATAATTAAATATGATTATTTACCAGTAAACCCGGGACAAAATCTCTACTGGCTGGCCTCGCTCGGTGGAAAGAATTATTTCACTAAATCCTTTTTGAAGAAAAAAACAACTCAAAGGAAAATACTAGAGGTAAAAAAATAAGTTACTGATCGGGTATAAGTTTTTTAAATGATGACCTGCTACCTGCTACCTTCACCATAATAATGATATTAAAAAAATGAAGGAAATTCAATAAATGAAAGTACCTGTTGAAAGAATATTTAAAGAAAGTTAACAGTATTTCCCGTAAACCGTACTCCAGGTCAATCATTCTCCATAGGTACACGCGCATAGCGGTCCAGTGCTGGTGAACAAATTTCTCCCGGGGAAGCACCCTAACAGAAACCGGTAACTTTTCCCTCCATTTATCACTCAGTATCCGGCTGTAATGCAGCCACTCCCTGTTGAAACTTCCTTCAGAAAAATGATGAAGCAATATATCAAATGCCACCACAATTTTATATTTTGTACCCACCTGGAGTGAATAATCAATATCATATCCATGAAATGCAGTAAACGTTTTTTCATCAAAGCGGAAGGTCCTGAAAACATCCTTCCTTGTACACATGAATACGCCGTCTATACAGGCTACCGGTCTTAATTCAGCAGGATTATCAGGGTACCCGGTGCTGCGAATTCTTTCTTTCCTTCCGTCTTTCTTATAGTGCTGAACCAGGTTTATTTCGCTGGTAAATATAAACGAAGACCATGAAGAAGGAACTACACTTTTGGTATCTCCGCCTGCAATACCTACAAGGCCAATCATTGGATCAGAGAGATGATGTATTAACTTTTCCCCCCAGCCTTCCGTTTCAAAACTCACATCCTCATGCATGAAACAGAGAATATCAAATTTTGCATGATCAGCACCAGCGTTGTATGCACTACACAGGCTGTACTTAGCCTGGCTGTTATCAATAGCGATTATTTCATACTCCGTGGAGATTGTTTTGGAAATATTGTCCCTTATAATTGCCAGGGGTTCAGCAGCACGTGAGCATATTATTATTGATATCATGCAGCCAAGGGTTATGATTACGGTAATGCATGGGTAGGGCTTTCTAATATAGCAGACGTCACGTGATTACCGTTTTCGGATTTAGCAGATAATATCTCAATGAGTTGGCGGGTGATTTTTCGCTGATCATGTCTTGCCGCCAACTTTTCTTTCGCTACATGACCCATTTGTTGCCTGAGAACACTATCAGTAACCAGTTCATTCAAGGCCCGGGACATGCTAATAAAATCACCATATGCAACGGTAATTCCGGCATCCTCTTCAATAAACTCCACACACCCTCCGGTATCTTTAAATGCTATTGTTGGAATGCCGAAGGATGCCGCTTCCAACATTACCAATGGATAGGGATCCTCCCTGGAAAGCAAAAGGTGTATATCAAAACATGCCAGTGTTTCAATATTGTTATTTCCGTGGGGCAATAAAATGAACCTGTCCACCAATCCCCTTTTATCCATATCAAATCTTCCGGAATATTGTGAAGCGGAGTTTGATTTGTATCCCTTCCACACAAAAACAGCCTTGCTGTCCGGAAACATGGAGTAATATACCGACAATAAAGGGAAGACCAGGTCAAATCCCTTCCTCCATTCTGCTGAGCCGGCTACGCCAATGATCACCTGGCCGGCCGTTAGACTGTGGTCCCTGAAGAAATCTGTTTGTTCCTGCTGAAAAAGTGATTTGTCCCGGGATATTTCATTAAGCGACGAATACACCACATGAATCAACGCTGCAGGTAATCTGCGTTGCATTACGAGATTGTCCTTTACTGCTTCTGATCCTGCAAGGAATAAATGGGTATGAATACGCAGTGTTTCCAATGTTTGCTTATTGGTATGCTGCCTGATTGCCATTTCGAGTTCATGAACATAACAAATGAAGCGCGCATCAAGAAACAATAATTTCTTGTGTATATGGCCATTGGCAATGGTATTCAACAATACTGTTCCGGTATCCTTAAGTTGTAACAATATCAACGCCCCACGAAGATTAATCAAAATTTTTCGGAGTATCCTACCTGCCCATCCCAACTTACCAAGCCATCCATCACGGGGTATATTATACCAAAGCCATGTTTTTCCGGTTCCCCGGAATTCCGGTAAAAGTGGCCCGTCTTCCATTACAAGGATCCGAAACGGAATTTCCGATTGCCTTGAAAATTCCCTAATGATCCCCAACAGGATCATGGGTGCACCGCTTCTGCTAGCCTCATGTACAACGAATAGAACCTTATCCTTCCTTACAAGCATAGACTATTAAATTTCAGTAAGCGTTGCTAACCATATTCTCTTCTTCCATGGCGAAATCAATTGCAGGATTGAGCATCCCTGCATTAACATGTGATTCAAAATTATCAAGCACCGTTAGTTTGGTTTGCGATAACCAGGTATCAATAATTTTCCGGTCTGAAAGAAAAACCATCTCCACATCGAATTGGGCATCCCTTATTGGAAACTCGAAACTGAAGCGGAAATTATAATAACCTCGCGATAGGGAAAATCCCTGGTGAATTCCCATGCTTGTACCATGAAGTATCACCAGTTTTTCATACTTGATCATAAATCTCACTTCACAATTTCTAAAACTTTCAAGGGCTTTAAACCGAAATATGATTGTACAATGCTCTCTTGAATAACAGGAATGGATACCTGGAATGTCCTTTCCTGCAAGTCTCCACTCCGTGAAGTATCCTGGTCGATCTCCAGGAATGTTAGTCCTCACTCCTGGAAAAAGTTCCGCCTCGTGTTCCTGGTATTTCTCAAGTACCTTTTCGATACTGTCAAATGATTTCATCATTCCTTTCTCAAGCAACAATCCTTTATTGCATAATTGTTTTATGGCGGGCATGCTATGGCTTACAAACAATACTGTTCGACCCTGGTGAGAAACATCCTGCATCTTTCCAAGGCATTTCTGCTGGAACTCAAAATCACCTACGGCAAGCACTTCATCCACAATCAAAAT
>JANMMA010000241.1:0-1698 GCA_031372815.1 Sphingobacteriales bacterium | reverse complement strand
GTAAAACCCTTTCAGATTGAAGACGTTATTCATCGCATCAAAGGAGATCTTACAGATCACCACCTGCTGATTTCCGTGGTTAGTGGTGTAACCATAAATGACATCCTGTTATACGCTGGCAAAAAAGTTGGTGTTGTCAGGGCCATGCCTAATACTGCGATAGCTATACAGGAAAGCATGAGCTGTATTTGTTCCCGGAATACAAATGATGAGCAAATCGAATATGTTAGTCAATTGTTCCGGCAATTGGGACGTGTGGTTACCATCGAAGAAAAATTAATGGATGCAGCAACCGTGCTTGGCGCATGCGGTATTGCATATGCGTTACGGTTTATAAGGGCCAATATCCAGGGAGGAATTGAAATTGGATTCGACGCAGCAACTGCCACACTGATCGCTTCGCAAACAGTAAAAGGTGCGGCTGAATTATTGATACAAACCGGGCGGCACCCTGAACAGGAAATCGATAAAGTGACCACGCCTAAAGGCTGTACCATCGCCGGACTTAATGAAATGGAACACCAGGGATTCAGTTCATCATTGATCAAAGGCATTGCAGCAAGTTTCGAGAAAATAACGCCAAAATAGTTTTAGTCATTCATTGTTGCAGTCATCAATAGTCAAATATGCTGCGGAATGAATCGAGACTTGAGGGTTTAACTACTGGAAATCATTTGATTATCCTTTTTTGCCGGTTTGTTTTCACAATAAATATTAAATGATAACGTTTTATTGAACTAGCCGTAAGTAATAAAAATATTGTAACGATTTCTATACTTACCCATTAAATTCCAAAAGCCCTTCCATTCCTGGAGAGGGCTTTTTTTTATAATTTGATAATTTTGCAATGCGATAATGTGGTTAATTAAAAATGATAATGTGATTTCATCAACGCATTCCCCACCTTGTCAAATACTACCTAATCCTCTCTTTTATAAAAGCCATCACATTCTTATGTGCATCTTCAGTGGCCTCTTTATTAAATTTTGGATTGCTCGGATTGGCAAAAGCGTGTGTTGCTTCATATCGTTTAACCTGAAGTTTCTTACCTGCTTTGTCCATATTCACCACAAACTCGTCAACGACTTGTGGACTTGGCCATTGATCAAGGTTTCCAAAAAGACCCAATACATCTGCATGAAGTGTTTTCAACCGATCAACACTTTTTTCAGGCTGGCCATAGTACATGACACATCCTGCCGATTGTTGTGCGCCAATCAATGAAGCCTGCAGACTCCATCCACCGCCAAAGCACCATCCAATCGTGAAAACTTTTGCTTTGCTGCCCACTTTTTCAAACGCGCCTTTGATAATATTCTCTGCCCTTTCTTTGGAGATGGACTGCATGATCTTTCCTGCTTCGTCCTGCGATGTAGCTATTTTATTATCGTAAAGATCAAGGGCAATGGCATTAATGCCCAGGTCGCGCGAAAGTTTTTCGGTTTCCTGTTTGATATAATCGTTCAGTCCCCACCATTCGTGAATAACAAAGATGTAATAGTCTGAAGGCTTTTCACTTTTCACTTCCCATCCGTGACCTTCTTTGCCATCTGGTGTCTGAAAATTCACATCTTTTCCTTTGGCACTATTGTACTGAAAGGGGAGTGGGGCATCGTGGCTCATGACAAATTTCTTGTCTGATCCGTTCCTGGCGTAAGTATTCATCGCATCTATATCACAACAGGAAACCATATCCTG
>JANMMA010000302.1:0-1514 GCA_031372815.1 Sphingobacteriales bacterium | reverse complement strand
AGGGTATGCGGATAGATATGCTGAGACATAATATAAAAGTTACTGCTATTAATCCGGGTGCGGCAGAAACAGAATTCTCAATAGTAAGATTTAAAGGTGATGAAGGAACTGCTAAAAAAATATATGATGGCCTGAAACCATTGACTGCCGCCGATGTAGCTGAAGTAATATATTATTGCGCCAGTTTACCCCCGCATGTTTGTATAAATGATCTGACCATCACCTGTATTCAACAGGCCAATGGTATATTTTTCAATCGCCATACTACGGGTTAACCCATATTAAAAAACTCCACCTTCATCTTAATTGCCGAATTTGTACATACCCGTAGCATTTTCCCCTTTATTGGCCTGAAACTTGCCGTAGAATACCGCCGAAAATGTACCCAAATGGGAAAATTACAGGCCAGAAATTATAACCATAGCAAACCAGTAAGTATTTTTATACCACATCCAATATCATTGATTGAGTTATGAAAAAATCACATCTGCTCCTTACCGCCCTGGCCCTTTTCAGCCTTACCGCCTTTTCACAGGATGTAATACGTCTTCAGTCCTGCACCAACAATGCTATTGGCAAACAAGTTGACAGTCTTAAAAATTTGTATAGTAATGATGGATATATGCTGCTGAAAGAAGCCTCTATCAGCATGGAAAGTGAATTTGAAATGCCGGTCATTATTCCCCTTACCCAGGGTGCCTGGTACCAGTTTGTTTTTATTGGTGACTATAGCTCTAAATTATATGAAGTAAGAATGTATGACTGGGATGAAAAACAAGTAATCTTTCGTCAGAAAAGATGGGGTGATGTTGACGGTAACGTAATTGTGTATTCTTATGTGCCACAGGTTTCCCAGTTTCATATGATGAAACCCGTACAGGTAAATAAACAAATCAAAAAGAATTTATGCGGTTATGTAATGCTGTTTAAGAGAACAGGTGCAGCTTCTTCTACCGGTTCTGTTACTCCTGTTCCGGCTTCTGACTCACAACCAGCTCACTAAAAAAAATATTAATAAATGAAAATCCTGGTCGTATGGCCGGGATTTTTTTTGTCTTAGAGGGTGTAAGATTTTTCGTAGCCCGTACCGGAGGGAACTCGTATGAGAAATATTTGTTTATGAATCATAGGGAATTTTAGTACCAGGTGAGATGCTTTATATATTCAAGAGTTAGGTGTACGCTAAGTCCACTCTCTTCAATCAACTCTAAAACATATGAATTCCTGGCACAACTTGTTCCCTTTATCATTGTTTATTCTTTGTCAAATGAATTTTAGCACTCACAAACTGGTTCCCGGTTTCTTCTATAGACAAAGTGACCAATGCTAATTAATTTAAAATAGAAAAAGACGATCCCGTACATTGTTTTGCCCCGATAATTTAAAAAATATCTGTAGAGTTATTAGAGAAAAGATAGCTCATTTGCAAAAGCATTTCCCGAACCTTCAAGTACATACTGGAAATTCTTTTGAGTAATATATACAACAAAGCAGTAAGAATCTTACTGCTTTGT
>JANMMA010000224.1:0-18270 GCA_031372815.1 Sphingobacteriales bacterium | reverse complement strand
CACTGATGTCCTGGCATACCGTATCTGTACAACCGAATTGATTAATCGCCACAAGGCAGGTATTGAAAATGGCTGTCGTATTAAACTGATGTATCGGATTTACCTGTGTAGAGGAATCTCCGTCCCCAAATTTCCACAAATACCTTACAGCACCTGTCGAAGTATTGGTGAAAGTAGTAGGTGTGTTTTCCTGTCCGGGATTGGGTACAAAACTGAAATTGGCCAGAGGGTTCGGATTCACCGTAATGGTCTGTACAAAAGTATCCGACACATTACAGGTGTTAGGATCAGTGGCGATTAGCGTAACGGTATATGTTCCTACAGTAGCGTATAATTTAGTTGGAGGTGTTGCTCCGGTGAACGTTGTTCCGTCACCAAAATCCCACGTAAAAGTCTGACCTGCCTGCGAAGTATTTGAAAATCTTGCATTATACGGTACACACCCGGCTGATGGCGTAGTGAACTGAGCCTGCACATTTGCTGCAACCCGAAGCGTTCTCACAATCGAATCAGGGAAATTACAATAGCTGGTATCGATCATAATCAGCTTTACATTGTACGTACCAGGTCCGGCAAATCCATGGTTCACACTTCCGTTACCCGTGGTGACCCGGGGGGTATTGTCACCAAAATCCCAGACAAATGAGCCAGGACCGAACGGTTTACCCGGAGGCGCCAGTGAAAGGTTGTCGAACCTGTAACTAAGGTTATCACAAGGCGGCAATTTAGTTTCAGAGAAATCGAGCGATGCCGCGTCATTCCTTGAGATGATGGTTAGAAATGCAGTGTCTTTCGGAATACATTTAGTGGAATCAGTGACGATCAACCTTACCTGAAAAGCACCTACCCCGCCATAGGTATGGCTCGCAGTGGGCG
Source organism: Sphingobacteriales bacterium (assembly GCA_031372815.1). GTDB lineage: Bacteria > Bacteroidota > Bacteroidia > Chitinophagales > Chitinophagaceae > Pollutibacter. Next base: position 17,394 of record JANMMA010000224.1, on the reverse strand, counting down.
TAGCCGAACTAAATTGTGTTCCATCACCAAAATCCCAATCGTACCGCTGTGCATTCGCAATGGTATCCGTGAAGTCTACTTTCAACGGTACGCAACCGCTGGTGTCATTGACTACGCCATTGATCGATGCCTGTGCAGCAGCTATTACACCCTGGTAGTCGAAAGCTATCTTGACGGCTGCCAGGTTACATTCGCCGCCACTACTGCTGCCTAAAGCGCCGTTAACAGGCCCAATAACCCCCGGTGTAATAGGGAAAGGCGTAGTTACCGGGGAGGACGCGCAGGCATTGTTACCCGCACAGTTGGCACAGATGGCCTGGTATATGGCCCCGCGTTTATCAAAGCGGCTGGTACCACCGTCAACGTGGTCACCTTCACCGCCCGACTGGCCGTAAAAACTTCCATATAGCTGGCTGGCAGCGTCTTTTTCCATGACAAAAAAGTAGAAATCGCGGTTATCGGTGGTTGATTTTATCGCATCAGGGGTGATGGGCATACCAGCCGGACCAGAGGTCTTCGGATCGAAACAACTGTTTGATACACATGGGTTAAGCCTTCCACCCCACCCTGAGATGTATACGTTCTCACAACGGTCCACTAAAAAAGCAACGGGCGAAATATTCGGTACACTGTTGGCCGAACCGTATACAGTAGAATACACATAAGAAGTCAGACCCGGATCGAGCTTGGAAATAAATTGTTTGGACCCTGCATTTCGAAACGTTGCATTAGCAGTTACGGTCCAGGAACCCAGCGAAATACCCATGATATAAGGAAATCCGAGTTGGTCGAACTGAATACCATAGATCATATCCAGCGATGCCGTTCCAAAATACCTGCTCTGCACCAGTGTACCGCCATTATTGGAAATGATCGATACAAATCCGTCGATGGCGCCACCATATGCATTTGTAGCACCCGGGAAGCCCGGGCTTGCTGTTCCACCGGCTACATAAACCTGGTTTGTAGTGGGATTGAGCGCCAGTACAAAACCAGCGTCGTCCTCTGCACCGCCCAGGTAACTGCTGAACAGTACGGTACTAAGCGTTGGATTGATTTTCATCACAACGGCATCTTGTTTACCGCCAAGCGCTGCCTGAAAAGGGGTTTGAGTAGGGAAATTGGTCGACTTGGTACTAGCTGCTATATAAACATTATTGGCCCCATCCAGGATCACCTCGCTTCTGGCGTTGTCGCCGTAGTTATACAGCAATGATGAACAACCAGGCGATCCCGAAGCATCAATATTTGCACCGTCGTCCTGGGATCCACCAATGATCATCGATCCGATAAGTGCTGTACCTGCAGCATTGAGTTTGGTCACAATAATATCACTTGCGCCCCTTGAGCCAAACGTGGCCGTCGAAGGGAAATTTGCCGAGGTCGTACGGCCGAGGATAACCAGGTTTCCCTGCGGATCTGCAAAAAGGCTATGGGGAAATTCGTCCTGGTTACCGCCGAGGTAGGTCGAATAAATTCTTGCGTTGCCGGTTGGACTAAATCTGGTGATGGCAATATCTACCCCCAGCGTTCCAGCGCCCTGGAAAGAAGTCTGTAATGCGCCCGCTGTTGTCGGGTATCCGCCACCGTTAAAAACAATACCCCCTGCAAACAAACTTCCGTCATCACCAGGAGTTGCGGTGAATCCCCAGTTTCCTGAACGGCTACCGGTGAATGTGGAAAATATGAGGGTTGGGTCAATAACGAGTACGGCGTTCTTATCGTAATTCTTAACCCTGAATTTCACCTGGTCTCCTGTTACTTCAAAGCGGCATTCCACTTCAATCTTTTTACCATTGATTAGCTGGTACGCATAGGGTGTCAGTTCCCTGATCTCCCCTACCGATGTCATGATCACCAGGTCACCGTTTTTAACGGTTAGTTTCTGCGCACCTTCATATTTCACGACAAGCCTTGAAAGGTCGCCTCCAGGCTTTATATAAAAGTCGTACTTCAGCGTACCGTTATCGGTGTAATATTTTACGTCAATCTGAGGATATATTCCAGCGTAAGTGAGTGAGCTATAAGACCTGATATTGCTTTGCCATTTGGCCGGGTCACTTCCGATAAAATAATTGTCGAACCCGTCACGTGGCTTTTCAGGAACGGGTTTAGCGTCAGGCAGACTACCTATGAATTTTACTTTTAGTGCATGGGTCCGTACGATGAAGTCTTGTCTGTCCGATGGATCAATGCCATGATGGTCCTGGCTTTCAATGGCCTGGTTCGATTTGCCATTGACAGAAACAGCATGCCCATGAGTGCGCTCACCTATTTTGCGGTAGTCATCTGCGTTATATTGCAGCAGGGTGAAGCCCTGTTGTTCAACGTAGAACATACCATTACCTGCGTCGGCCCTGAATTTGAAGTTCCCAGCCCACTGTCCTTTATTCTCCGTAAAATCCAATGCATAGTAGGACTGGCTGTTTCCGCAGATACTAATGATCTGGAATGCGGCAAACAGGAAGAGCGTGATGGTTTTCAGCCTGTTGATCATTTGATGGTTAAAAGTACATTTATAAACGTTCAGGACTTGTTAATAATATACACTTGCAAAATTTTACTTCGGGCTGTTTTTCCGTGTGTTACAGTCTGGAAAATTCGCTCCAGGCTGGCTTGCCGATAACACAGTTACGAAATTTTACTCCAGGCAGTTTTTCCATGCTGTCCCTGGAGAAATAACCTCAAAGACTTATTAGTCTCGTTTTCTAATATAGCGTCTTCACTGAGCAATAATTCAGCCTGTTCTTTTGCTTTATCAAGAATACCTTTATCTGCAACAATATTGGCCAGCTTAAAATTCATCAATCCACTTTGCCTCGTGCCGCCAATGTCGCCCGGTCCCCTGAGTTCAAGGTCTCTTTCTGCAATCTGAAATCCATCATTCGTCTGGCACATAACAGAAATCCTTTCCCTTCCCTCCTTGGAAACCCCGTCGCCCGTCATCAGGATGCAATAGCTTTTTTCAGCTCCTCTTCCTACCCTTCCCCTGAGCTGGTGCAATTGGCTCAGGCCAAATTTCTCTGAGCTTTCAATCACCATAACCGATGCATTGGGAACATTTACGCCCACTTCAATAACCGTTGTAGATACCATGATCTGCGTATCCCCTTCAATGAACCGTTTCATGTTGAGTTCTTTCATGGCCGAGTTCATTTTACCATGAACCATACTGATATAGGTATGAGGTTCCGGAAAATAGGCCTTCACATTTTCATACCCTTTCATCAGGTTTTCATAATTCATCTTTTCACTTTCTTCAATGAGCGGAAAGATTATATATGCCTGTCGGCCTTTCTTAATTTCTGATTTGATGAAGTCCATCACCTGGGGTCTTGCGTGTTCATAGCGGTGCACTGTTTTAATGGGTTTTCTACCGGGTGGAAGTTCATCCATCACACTATAATCAAGGTCCCCATACGCCGTCATTGCCAGCGTCCTGGGTATTGGCGTCGCCGTCATCACAAGTACGTGTGGCGGGGTTGCATTTTTCTCCCACAGGCGGGCTCGCTGCGCTACCCCAAAACGGTGTTGTTCATCTACAATGGCCAGTCCGAGGTTCTGAAACTGCACATCATGTTCAATTACTGCGTGCGTCCCAAGCAAAATATTTATTTCGCCGGATGCTGTCTCTGCAATTATTTTCCGGCGCGCTGCCGATTTTATAGAACCGGTGAGCAGTTTCACCTTTAAGGACATTTCTTTCAGCAGGTCTTCCAGGCTGCGAAGGTGTTGCTGTGCGAGGATTTCTGTTGGTGCCATCAGGCAACTTTGGAACCCGTTGTCTGCTGCGATGAGCATGGCCATCAGGGCCACAATAGTTTTGCCACTACCTACATCGCCCTGCAGCAGACGGTTCATTTGACGGCCCCGGGCGGTATCCTGCCGGATCTCTTTGAGCACACGCTTTTGTGCGCCTGTAAGTGCAAAAGGGAGGTGTTTCCCGTAAAAATCATTGAAGTTTTTGCCGACTGATTCGAAAACGATTCCTTTCGAAAAGCGGTGCCGGTTAGCGCGGATCATGCCCAGGCGGACCTGAGCAATAAAAAATTCTTCGAATTTTAGCCGGTATAATGCTTTTTCAAACATGGGCACAGAGGATGGAAAATGTATATGGCGGAATGCCTCCCACCTTCCTATTAGATTCAGATTGTCTTTCAATGGTTGGGGAAGGATCTCCGGAATATCTTTTTCGCTGATCACGCTGAACAGGGAGAACACCAGTTTGCCAATGTTGCGACCATTTAGTCCGCGCGCCTTTAATTTCTCCGTTGCGGGATATATGGGTTCGAGGAACTGTTTTCCCTCTTCGTTAGCAGATTTTTTCAGTTCTATTTCAGGGTGTGTGATTTGCGGTTTACCCATAAAAAAACCAGGCTTTCCGAAGACCAGGTATTCCTTTCCAGATTCGAGGGCTTTCTGGATATAGCTGATGCCCTGGAACCAGGTGAGTTCAAGGGTGCCGGTCTGGTCGCGCAGTTCCGCCACCAGTCTTCTGGCGCGTCCTGTGCCGGTGATATGATAGCTGGTCAATGTGCCGGCGACCTGGATAAAGTCGGTCTGTGGAGAAATATCTTTGATTTTTTTGACTTCCGTCTTATCGATGTGACGGTAGGGGAAATGTTCAAGCAGGTCTTTGAAGGTAAAGATATTGAGTTCTTTCTTCAGCAGGTCGGCCCGCAATGGTCCCACGCCTTTCAGGTATTCAACAGGATTATTTAATATGGAAGAAAGGGGTGTGATGGAACAATATTACCTCAAAATTAAGTAGAAGACTATTCACGAATTATTTCTTGTTATTTTGTCATATCATTAAATATGCATTTAGTTGAAATATTTTTTTGGCTGCTGATCTTTGTAGTATTTTATGCATATATAGGTTATGGCTTACTTCTATATTTAGTGGTACAAATAAAAAATAACGACCATAAAAACTGTTCAGAACAAAAATGCTTTCCTACCGTAGCCCATATCATTGCAGCCTACAATGAGGAAGACTTTATTGAGAAAAAAATTCATAACAGCTTTGCCGTACGATACCCTTCTGATAAGGTTAAGGTGATCATTATAACCGATGGATCGTCAGACGGTACTGCGGGTATAGTCAGCCGTTTTCCCTCGGTGACTCACTTGCACGAACCAATAAGGAAAGGTAAGGTAGCTGCCCTCAACCGCGCCGTTTCTCATATAACGGACGCCGATATCCTGGTATTTAGCGATGCCAATGCGCTAATCAACCCCGATGCTTTACTACTGCTTACAAGCCACTACAACAATCCAAAAGTGGGTGGCGTGTCGGGTGAAAAAGTTATCTTATCAGATAATGAGCAAATGATCCAGGCTAAAGGCGAAGGTCTCTATTGGAAGTATGAATCCTGGCTAAAAAAAATGGATTCCGACTTCTACTCGGTAACGGGCGCTGCAGGTGAATTGTTCTCGATAAGGAAAAAGTTCTACAGTGATATTCCGGAAAACATCATCCTCGATGATCTATACTTATCTCTTTTAATCAATAAAAAGGGATATATCATATCCTATGAACCAAAAGCTTTTGCCTCTGAACTACCTTCCATCTCGATAGGTGATGAAAGGAAAAGAAGAATACGCATCAGCGCAGGTGCTTTTCAAACATTGGCCCTGCTTCCTGAGCTCATGAATGTTTTCGCTTACGGAAAGTTTGCCTTTCAATATATCTCACACCGCGTACTTAGGTGGGCCATTTGTCCGTTTGCACTGCCTTTTATATTATTACTGAATATTATTATTGTCATCGAGGAAGGTGCGGTAGTTCACATAGCATTTTTGATCACTCAACTGATATTCTACACATTGGCTGCCATTGGCGCTTTGCTATCCGGAAAGAAACAGGGGCCTGGAAAAATCTTCTTCATTCCGTTTTATTTTGTTTTTTTAAATCTATCAGTATGGGCAGGTCTTTTGAGGTATGTGCGTGGTACACAATCATCTATCTGGGAAAAAGCAAACAGGAAGCTCCACCAGTGACTTTCTTTTATCGATAAAATTGGTCCAACCGTCGAAATTGCTTGAACTTTCCAACTTTACTTTCTATTTTTATCTTTCAGTTCTATCCTTAAATCTTCTATCTGCCTTACTGGAAGACCGGTTTCGTTTCACTCTTTTTAATAATCCCATTTCCAATTCCTTCGAAACAAAGCAGTTAACTCCTGCCCCTTACCTTTTTCCAATCTGCTATGCAAACCAATAGGCTAAACACTTATTGAGTTACGCATAATCTCTGAAACAATGAAGAAGGACATCCTGGTTATTGAAGGAAGCAAAGCCATAAGGTTTCTGCTCCACACTATTCTCAAAAAGCACTACAATGTGGTTTCTGTAGCTGATGGCATGAGCGCAATGTTTTATTTGCGCAATTCCGCATCACCGCATATGATTATCATGGACCCGGATATTTCGGATATGCCTGACTGGGAGTTGGTAAAACAGCTTGCTTTAAATAGCTTCTATCAACGCATACCCGTGATTGCAGTCTCCTCAGGAGATATGGAACATACCGCAAGCCAGGCAATTAAATATGGTGTTATAGAAACTTTTACGAAACCTTTCAATCCGAGCATACTAGTGGAAACTATAGACCTCATATTGATAGGAAACAAAATTCAGAAAGTTTAATCTACCCTTACCTTACCCCTACCCTTACCTTACCCTAACCCAAAAAGCGTATGTCACCTTTAATATTAGAACAAGCACTACCGTTTCCCAGATATAGTTTTATCAAAGGAGGCGACAATTCGGCAGATGCAGCTAACCTGACACTGAAAGGTTTTTATATTGGGCATAATGCTGATGCCCTCAACGAATATCCTCACCTTTTTCAAAGCAAGTGCGCAACGGTAAGCGACCTTAATGAAGCTATAAGATTCGCGCGATCAGTGAATCAGAAACAAGCCGATGAAATACATGTGATTATTATTGATACACCATTAGATACTTTCAGACTCGATGATTTTAACGAATGCCTTCGTGGTACGCCACTGATGACCGTACCCGTGATTTATATAGCTAACGGGCTTTCGTCTGAACAGCGAAACACTGTACAATCACTAAAACTGGTTGATGACATCATCTATTTGTCAAAAGACCTGCTCACGCTTCGTGAAAGGCTTGAATTTATCACCAGGGTAAAAACAGCCATTTGTAAAAAGCAGCGACCTATGTCAATTGAACGCCATTTTGCAAGATTCAATTGTCTGGGTTGTATGGTTAAAAGGTTAACTGATATCGTTTTGTCATCATTATTGATATTCTTTCTGTCGCCCCTACTCCTTATCATAGCAGCGATTATTAAACTCAATTCATCCGGTCCTGTATTTTCCAATGCCTATCGGGCAGGTCGTGGATACCGAATCTTCAAATTATATAAGTTCCGCACAATGAAAGTTGGCGCCGAAAGAATGGTGACATCACTCTCGCACCTGAACTGTTATGCACAAAATGGTAATCGTGTCTTCTTTAAAATGAAGAATGACCCCCGGGTCACCAGCATGGGTAGTTTCCTACGAAACACCAGCCTTGATGAACTACCACAATTGTTCAATGTACTTAAAGGGGATATGTCACTGGTAGGTAACAGGCCTTTGCCATTGTATGAGGCTGCCGGACTCACTACTGACGAGTGGGCAGACAGGTTCCTGGCACCAGCCGGTCTGACGGGTCTCTGGCAGATCCGTAAAAACAAAAACAAAGGACTCACTGCTGAAGAAAGACTGAACCTTGACATCAACTATGCACGACATCACACACTGATGATGGACTTCTGGATCATGGCGCAAACACCGCGCGCAATGTTCAAGGCCAATAATTCATGACCACAGTTCAGATTAACTTGTCATACAAAATTTACTATCGGTCCATCCGTCAAGGTCCGGCATAACAGCAAAGTCTGTTTTGCCGGTAATGCACAGTGTTGTAAATTGATCGCTAACGTTATTCAATAACTGTAGTCTTCAAGATCAGACACTTATGCAAATTAACTGGACGCTGAAAAAATTCGATCAACTCACACCTTCTGAATTGTATAAGATCCTGAGACTCAGGAGTGAAGTTTTTGTTGTGGAGCAAAACTGCATTTTTTTGGATATGGATAATAAGGATCAACCATGCCGACATTTAATGGGATGGTATGATAATGAACTCGTTGTGTATGTAAGGATAGTGCCCGCAGGCGTATCCTATGATGACATTAGTATAGGCCGTGTAGTTAGTTCCCCAACATATCGCCGTACCGGCATTGGCAGATCACTGATGCAAAAAGCCATTGCTGTTTGCAATGAATTATATGGCAAAAAACCTATTAGGATAGGTGCACAACTTTACCTCAAATCATTTTATACATCACTGGGCTTTGAGCCTCAGGGAGATATCTATTTGGAAGATGGAATAGAGCATATAGAGATGGTAAAACCATAAGCTGAAATCCTACTAATGAGCACTTTATTTTTTACTTCGGATGTAATATTCAAAGGTTAACTGGCGTTAGTGTAGTTGTCCAATCTTTTGAAAATTCAAATCCGGTATATGAAAAAAAGTGTACGCTCAGGCCTTCTGCAATTTATGGCCATCACTTTATTGAGTGTTGTTTCGGGGCTCTCTGTAGAAGCGCAAATGAAATACGAAATTGGTCTTAATGTTGGACCATCGAACTTTCTTGGCGACCTTGGAGGAACAGAAGGTAAAGGCCAAACTTTCCTGAAAGATAATAACTGGTCCATGACCAAAGTAATGAAAGGAGTATTCTTCTCCGCCGTTCCCAGCGAATATGTGAGCTTCAGAGCTTCATTGAATTTCGGCAGATTGGAAGGAGACGATGCTATTATTTCTGCTAAAGGTGGACTTGAAGAAGCCAGAAAAGCACGTAACCAGGACTTCCGCTCTTCACTTATCGAATTCTACGCAGCAGCAGAATTATATCCACTTGTATTTCTCGAAGAAGATCCAAATGACGTTTGGCATAAGTTCCGTCCATATGGTTTGGTTGGACTTGGTGTATTTAAATTCAATCCTAAAGGAAGCTATGCTCCATCAGGCGGTGCTGAAGAATGGGTTGAACTGAAACCTCTTCGTACCGAAGGACAGGGAATGCCAAACTATCCAACCCGAAAAGAATATAGCCTTACTCAAATCAACGTTCCGTACGGCGTTGGTCTCAAATACTTTTTTTCTGAAAAAGTCAATGTGAGTTTCGAGATCGTCAACAGGATAACATTCACTGATTATATTGATGACGTAAGTACCACTTATATCGCTGATGCAGATTTCTATAATTACTTTGGTGCAGGCTCTACAACAGCAGATATCGCAGCTTACATGGCTAACAAATCAACACTACTCACGGGCGGTGTCGTTAACCCTGATTATTCTGCAGGATCAAAAAGAGGTACGGCAACAAACAATGACGCTTACTACTCAACAACTATAAAGTTAGGTATCCGCCTGGGTGGTGACAGCTATAGCAGCTTTACTAAGCAGACGAGATGCCCTGTCCTTAGATTCTAAGTTTAGGTATCAACATATTGCCTTAATGTTTTTTCGTGATCCGTTCCCGTATGAAAACAGAACCGTATTGGTTAAGGCATTGACACCTAACACCGGTACGTATGGCAGTCCATTTTTTAAAAGCGATAACGCAAGACAGCAAATCCTCACATTCCTGTGAAAAACCGCGCTCTCTGTTAACATTTTTAGAGCAATGACTGCTAACATCTTGATCGGGGCTGAAGAAATTCAGTCCTGATTTTTTTATATGTACCGGGACGAGGGGGAAAAATACAAAGGCCCAGAGAATAATTCAGTCGCAAGGAATTTGTGTCTTGGCATTTCTCTCAGCGTCACGCTTACAGGAATATCTCAGCCGCCTCTTTCCAGTTATTGATGCGCTGGTAATTTGTTACTGTTACGTTGTGTGGAGAAGAATACAAATATTTTTTACCATTGAAATGTAACAGATTTCTGACGTGGTCATCGATCATGTGATCACCATTGATCATCCGCTTGTCGCCACATAATACCAATTGCCGCCAGGAGAAAAATGGAAAATGATCCATCAACCATTCCACTTTATCTTTTAATGAATTGGGAAACTCTATTGCGGCTGACACTATAAATATCTCATACTTACTATTCATTTCCTTCAGCACTTCCTGAGCATCTTCCATCACCGGAAGGTTCCTGAAAAACCCAGGCTCCAGCAATCGTTCGCGAACCATTACCTGGTGTTGCTCCGGGAATCCCTTTACCCAGGAACCTACTTCCATTTTTTTGATGTCTACCGGTAACCTATAAACGCTTTGGTACCAATTGATCATCTGACCCATTGGGTCAGCGATCACTTCGTCCATATCAATGATGACTCTTTCCATTAAGCTCTGTTTTTAGAAATCTTGCCGTATGGCTTTCTTTTACACTAACCAGCCCTTCAGGCTTTCCCTGGAACAGTATTTTTCCTCCGCCGTCGCCACCCTCTGGTCCCAGGTCCACAATATAATCCGCCACTTTAATAACGTCCATATTGTGCTCTATCACCAACACCGTATTGCCACGATCAACCAATTTATTCAACACATTCAATAAATGGCTGATGTCCTGGAAATGTAATCCCGTGGTTGGCTCATCCAGGATATAAAAGGTTTTACCCGTATCTTTTTTTGCCAGTTCCGTCGCCAATTTCACCCGCTGTGCTTCGCCGCCGCTAAGGGTTACGGCCGATTGCCCCAGGGTGATATATCCCAATCCCACATCCTGCAAAACTTTTATCTTCCGATATAAATAAGGAACGTTGGTGAAAAATTCAACGGCTTCATCCACCGTCATATCCAACACGTCACTGACCGACTTCCCCTTATACCTGATCTCCAGTGTCTCGCGGTTATATCGTTTCCCATTGCATTTTTCACAGGGCACATAAACATCGGGCAAAAAATTCATTTCGATTACCCTCATCCCTCCACCTTCACACACATCACAGCGGCCCGTTTTAACATTGAACGAAAAACGTCCCGCATTATAGCCCCTGATCTTTGCTTCAGGAACAGCAGCAAATAACTGCCTGATCTCAGTGAAGAAACCACAATATGTAGCCGGATTGCTTCTTGGTGTTCTGCCAATGGGCGACTGGTCAATTTCGATTACCTTATCAATATGCTCCAATCCTTTTACGGAAGAATATATTAGTGGGATGGCTTTACTGTCGTAGCAATGTTTATTGAGAATAGGATAAAGCGTTTCATTGATGAGCGTGGATTTTCCACTGCCACTAACACCACTTACGATGATAAACATACCCAGTGGCAACTTCACCTGCACATTATGAAGGTTGTTTCCATTGGCACCTTTCAACTCAAGAAAATTACCATTTCCTTTTCTTCGTTCTGCCGGCACTGCAATGGATTTTATTCCCTGCAGGTACAAAGCCGTTTCTGAGTTCGAACTAACTACTTCTGATGGTGTTCCCTGGACCACTACCCTTCCGCCATGCTTTCCGGCAAGCGGACCAATATCAACAAGATGATCAGAAGCCAGCATGATGTCTTTATCGTGTTCCACGACCAGTACACTATTCCCAATATCTCTTAAATGCTGCAATGCAAGAATCAGTCGCATGTTGTCGCGCTGGTGAAGTCCGATAGATGGCTCATCAAGAATATATGTAATACCCTGCAGCTGCGAACCTATTTGTGTGGCCAACCTGATGCGCTGTGATTCCCCACCACTCAGTGTCCTTGTAGGTCTGCTTAGCGTGAGGTATGTCAACCCCACATCCAACAGAAACCTCAACCTCTCGCGAATCTCTTTAAGTATATCCCTGGCAATCGCGTTTTGTTTATCACTTAATCGTACTTCAATTTTGTCGAACGAAGTAGCGAGCTTGTCTAGATTCAGGTCACACATTTCAGCAATAGTCCTATTATCGACCCTGAACCATAAACTCTCTTTTTTTAACCTGCTACCGTAACAGGAACTGCATGTTTTAAGCACCATGAATTTTTCCGCCCAGTCGCGTATTGCATCACTGTTGCTGCCGAGGAACCATCGTTTCACCATATTCACCACACCTTCATATTCCGTTTCATATGGCGCATTTTCACTGTCGAAATCCATTTCCACGTCTATGGTGGCATCAGATGATCCAAACAATACCAGGTTAAGGTTGGCTTCTGTTAATTTGCTGATCGGATCCTTTACACTGAATTTATTTTTTTTCGCCAATTGTTCCACCTGCTTATATACAAATGCATCACGCGCTTCACCGAGGGGAAGGATACCACCTTCGGCAATGCTTACCTCACGGTCAGGGATAATCGCTTCCATATCGATCTGGTATACCTGTCCAAGCCCTTTACACACCGGGCAGGCGCCATATGGTGAGTTGAACGAAAAACCATTGGGCGATGGCTCTTCGTAGGAAATACCGGTGTCTTCACACATCAGTTGGCGACTATAGCCGATGACTTCGCCTCCATCGGGCTTTTTATCATCCTTACTAACATGAACGAACATCAGGTCCTTCCCCATTTTGAGAGCCTGCTGAACACTTTGTGAGATGCGCAGGCGGAATTCTTTATCGGCCTTCATCCGGTCTATTACTACCTCTATATCGTGCACTTTGTAGCGGTCTACCTGCATCTTAGGCACGAGGTCTTTGATCTCACCATCTACCCTGACCTTTAGGAAGCCTTTTTTGCGGATGTCTTCAAACAATTCGCGGTAATGGCCTTTCCTTCCACGTACCAGCGGGGCAAGTATAGAAATGCGTTTTCCGCTAAAACGTTTATATATATTTTCGATGATCTCCTCTTCGGAGAACTTGACCATTTTCTTACCAGTATTGTAAGAATAAGCCTCACCCGCCCTGGCGAACAGCAGCCTCACGAAATCATAGATTTCCGTTACCGTACCCACGGTTGAACGGGGGTTCTTGTTGGTTGTTTTTTGTTCGATGGAAATCACGGGTGACAACCCGGTTATACGGTCCACATCCGGCCTTTCCATATCACCAATAAACTGGCGTGCGTAGGCCCCGAAAGTTTCCATGTACCGGCGCTGTCCTTCTGCATATATCGTATCAAATGCCAGGGACGACTTGCCACTGCCACTGATTCCAGTGATGACTACCAACTTATTTTTAGGTATGGAAATGTCGATATTCCGAAGGTTATGCACCCTGGCCCCCTGCACTTCAATAAATTCATCTGACATAAAGCAAAGATAAGATGGTAATGCGGGAATGCGGCAAGGCGATAGTGTGCTGATTGGGGGAAATTACCTTTTTCATCAGCTCACTATCGCAGTTTCGCATTATCACATTATTCTATATATTTGCTCCAGTTCTTTTTTGCTTATCCAGAACAGGCTGAGGGAAATGGCCCTACGAAGCCTTGACAACCTGCCCCGTGCATACGGGATAAGGTGTCAAATCCATCCCGTACGAACGGGAACGATAAGTCAGTTTTAGCACGTACGCTGCACCTGCAACATACCCTGCTCTTCTGACGATTCGGAAGGGCTTTTTTGTTTATATCCCTGACTGGCCACGCATAAAGAACCCAACAAAACTTTAACAGATGCCCAAAGCATTGTATATTGGAAACTCTACTATTTTTGTAGGGTACTGTATCTCAACATGCAACCACAACAACAATCAATTAGTTTCCCCTTTGTACAGACTGTCATCTGTTGTTGTTGTATGCCTTAGGGCATACCTATACCATATCACCCACTACCGGCAAAACGCCTATTTATCGCAAGCGATATCGCCACCATTTACGGTTACCTAAACCTCTCACTAATAAATGTATATACCATGAGCAATCTTCATTTCGACACGTTGCAGCTTCACGCAGGACAAGAAATAGATCCTACTACCAAATCAAGGGCAGTACCGATCTACCAGACCACTTCTTATGCATTCGACAATTCAGAACACGCGGCTAACCTTTTCGGCCTTCGCCAGTTCGGAAATATCTATACCAGGATCATGAATCCCACGACAGATGTTTTCGAGAAAAGAATTGCTGCACTTGAAGGTGGTGTTGCTGCACTGGCTACAGGATCTGGCCAGGCGGCCCAATTTCTGGCCTTAAATAATATCGTTCAGGCAGGCGATAATTTTGTATCAACACCATTTCTGTATGGCGGTACCTACAACCAGTTTAAGGTGGCTTTTAAGCGGTTGGGCGTAGACGTTAGATTTGGAAATGGCGATGATGTGGAAAGTTTTGTACCCCTGATCGACAAAAATACCAAGGCCATCTATCTTGAAACAATAGGAAATCCCAGGCTGAACATCCCAGACTTTGAAAAATTTGCAGCGCTGGCAAAAGAATATGACCTGCCTTTGATCGTCGATAACACTTTTGGCGCAGGAGGATACCTCTGCAGGCCACTGGAGTTGGGCGCCAACATTGTTGTTGAATCAGCCACGAAATGGATAGGCGGACATGGAACATCCATTGGGGGAGTTATTGTTGATGGGGGAAATTATAACTGGGGCAATGGTAAATTCCCACAGTTTACAGAACCCTCTGAAGGATATCATGGACTGAAATTCTGGGATATATTTGGCGAAGGGAATCCCCTCGGAATGCCGAACATAGCATTCATCATCCGCGCAAGGGTGGAAGGACTAAGGGACTTCGGATCTGCACAAAGTCCGTTTAATTCATTCCTCCTTATCCAGGGTCTCGAAACACTATCACTAAGGGTTCAGCGCCATATCGAAAATGCATTATCGCTGGCCAATTGGCTGGAGTCACATCCACAGGTCAATTATGTATGGTATCCCGGACTGGAAAGCAGCCCATACCACGACCTGGCCAAAAAATATCTAAAAGGAGGCGGTGGTGTTCTCCAGTTTGGCATCAGGGGTGGAAAAGAAAAAGCTGCCCAGTTCATAAACGAACTGAAGCTTGCTTCTCACCTGGCTAATGTTGGCGACGCAAAAACACTGGTGATCCATCCGGCCACAACTACACACGAACAATTGAGTGAAGCAGAGCAGTCAGCTTCAGGTGTACTTCCTGATCAGATCAGGGTGAGTGTAGGCATTGAACATATAGACGATATCAAGGCGGATTTCGAACAGGCATTCCAAAAAGTTTTTGCTTCACAATATGCACTTAACTAAAACCAATTTATTTCATTTCGATAGGCCCTTTGTGTTGGAGTCGGGAACCATCGTTCCCGGCTTCAAACTGGCTTATACCATCATGGGAAAAGCAGATCCTGCAGGAAGTAATGTGGTCTGGATCTTCCATGCGCTTACGGCCAATAGTGATCCTGCGGAATGGTGGCCCGGTCTGGTGGGTGATGGGAAACTATTTGATCCGGCAACGCATTTCATCATCTGCGTCAACATGCCCGGCAGTTGTTATGGCAGTACAGGCCCGCTAGACATCAACCCAGACAACAGTGCACCGTGGTATCATGATTTTCCTTTTTTCACGCCCAGGGATATGGTTCGTGCATACCAGCATTTAAAAGATCATCTCGGCATTCTAAAAATACATATTGGTATTGGTGGTTCGATGGGCGGACAACAACTGCTTGAATGGGCCATAGAAGAACCCCATTTGTTTGAGTTTATTTTTCCGATAGCTACCAACGCAGTACACTCGTCCTGGGGGAAAGCCTTCAATGCATCACAAAGAATGTGCATTGAAATAGATCCAAGCTGGAAAAATAAATCCGATAGCGCAGGTACGGAAGGAATGAAAGTGGCAAGATCTATTGCCCTGATCAGCTATCGGCAATACGATACCTATAAAATTACGCAGGCCGATCAGAATGATGCACTACAACGTTTCAAAAGTGAATCATACCAGCGCTACCAGGGAGAAAAGCTTGCACGGCGCTTCAATGCTTTTAGTTACTATGTATTGTCGCAGGGCATGGATGCCCATAATGTTGGCCGGAACCGGGGTGGTGTGATAGAAGCCCTTGGAGAGATCAGGTCCAGGACCTTGTCCATTGGGGTTGATTCAGATGTGCTTTATCCTATTTCAGAACAGGAGTTCATTGCGAATAATATTCCATATGCTGAATTTGCCACCATTGATTCTTTATATGGGCACGATGGCTTTCTGCTGGAATTTCAAAAAATCGAACGCCTGATCAAAGGCTTCATCGCAAAGAATAGGGAAAGTTTACACATTGTAAAATGAACGGTTCACGCCTCAGTAAAATATAATTGACAAGCTTACACGCAAAATAAAATTATGGATACGCACAAAAAACTGACGATCGGATTATTTGGATTTGGTGTAGTTGGCGAAGGACTGTTTAAAGTATTACAACAGACGCCATCGCTTAATGCAAGCATCAAAACGGTGTGCATTAAGGACCCGCATAAAAAAAGAAATGCACCAACGGAGTTATTCACCACAGATCCTGATGTGATCCTGAACGATAGAGATATTAATGTTGTTGTGGAAGTGATCAATGAGACCGAGCCGGCATTTAAAATAGTCTCTACAGCCTTAAAAAATGGCAAAGACGTTGTAAGTGCAAGCAAGAAAATGCTCGCGGAGCACCTGCCCGAATTACTCGCGTTACAGGAGCAAACCGGCAGGTCCCTGCTCTACGAAGCAGCCGCTTGTGCAGCTATCCCTGTGATCCGAAATCTTGAAGAATATTACGACAACGATCTGCTCCACGGTATAAAAGCCATTGCTAACGGATCGACGAATTTTATCCTGACCAAAATGTTTGAAGACAAGCTTGATTTCAAACAGGCGCTACTGTTGGCCCAACAATTAGGTTTCGCTGAAAGTGATCCGGCCCTTGATGTTGAAGGATACGATGCATTGAATAAGTGGACCCTGTTGTTGAACCATGCTTATGGGATTGTTGAAAAGCCATCCAACATCATCTTTACTGGTATTCAAAACATACAATTACAGGATGCTGTGGTAGCTGGCGAAAAACATTCATCCATCAAGCTTGTTGCACAGGCACAGAAATTAAAAGACGGGGGTGTTGCTGCTTTTGTGATCCCTCAGTTTGTAAAAAATGACGATCACCTGGCATTTGTACGGAATGAATATAACGGTGTAGTGATAGAAAGCGGTTTTGCTGACAAGCAGTTTTTTTATGGTAAAGGAGCAGGTAGTTTTCCTACTGCATCGGCTGTACTTTCAGACATATCAGCGCTTCGATATGAATACAAATACGAGTACAAAAAATTATACCACCATAAGCCCAACGTTTTGGCAAAAGACTTCTTCCTAAAAACATATGTAAGCTTCAACGACTGGAAACATATTCCGCGCGAACGCTTTATTTCCATCGAAGAATGGCACGCTGATGAAGACCGTAAATACCTTGTGGGAATATTAAATAGCACTGAACTCCGCGAGCATA